>NZ_JBCOAB010000002.1:0-154574 GCF_040227035.1 Clostridium sp. RTP31139st1_H3_RTP31139_211217 | reverse complement strand
GCTCCTGTTGCTCCTGTTGCTCCTCTTATTCCTTGTGGTCCTGTTGCTCCTGTTGCTCCTGTTGCTCCTGTTGCTCCTTTAAATCCTCTAGGACCCCTTGGACCTCTACATCCACGAATACATACGCAAGAACACTCATTTTTGTCTTTATCTTCTGAACATTCAAACTTATCATACATACTAGAATTCATTTCGTAAGACATATCATTACTTCCGTTATATTTATCCAACTGTTCATCTTCTAATTGTTCATCCTCTAGTTCATCATAAGAATGATAACTGCTTCTCCTACTCATTAATATATTTTTTCTTGACATATTATTTCTCATATTCCTATACATTGTCATCTTTTTCCTCCTTAGTATTAATAATCTTACTAAATTTTCCTATACTTTATATTATGTATATACCAATCTATTGTTACTTAATCTTTTACAAAAACATATATTTTTTATAAGGTATGATATAATAATCAATAAAACTATTCGGAGGCAACTATGAAATTTTATGAAAAAACTATTTCTAAAAAATTAATTTATTCTGGTAATTATTTGAAGATATCAAATATTGAAGTAGAACTTCCAAACGGAAAAATAACTACTAGAGATATTATCAATCACCCAGGAGCTTGTGCTATAATTCCATTTATAGACGATAATACAATTTTATTAATAGAACAATTCCGTAAACCATTGAATAAAACCATTTTAGAAATTCCAGCTGGAAAACTTAGTGAAAATGAATCTATTTTAGATTGCGCACATAGGGAACTTGAAGAAGAAACAGGCTATATAGCAGAAGAAATGACTTATCTAGGCAGTATTGCAACAGCTCCTGGATTTTGTGATGAAATTATTCATTTATTTAAGGCAACAAACTTATCATTAGGAAATAAATGTTGCGATGAAGATGAATTTACTGAAGTTAAATCTTTTAATTTAGATGAAGTAAAGTCAATGATTAAATCAGGTAAAATCATTGACACAAAGACAATTAGTATACTTGCATATCTATAAAAATATGCACTAATTCTTACTTATATGGATTAGTGCATATAAAACAAATCAATATTTAATTTTTAATATATTATTATCTGTAGCTAAATTTATAAAATTATATAAAATTATAATATTATCAAAATTATTTTCATTGATATAATCACTTATTTTACCATTAAAACTTCTTAAATCAATAACGTGTACTTCTTCAAAATTTTGTGTTAGAAATGGAACTAATGAATTTGCAAAAGAGTCTTTTATAACTAAGATATTTTTATTATTTTGCAACTTACTATTTTTTATTATAGTTAATGAATTATTTCCTCTTAAAAACAAAGAATATTTATCTCTCAATTCTGCTTTAGATATATCATAGATAGAATCATACTTTCTATCTCCAACAATATCCATTTCTAAATTATAAAACTCATAATATGTAAGTATATCTCCTTGTATATTAAATGGCTTAGCCTTAGAAAAATATGAACCATAAAACTCATCTAAAATAACACTATTATAGTTACTTAAATCTATAGGATAAAAACCTATTGATTCCATAAAATCACAATAAGCTAAATATGCACCATACGTTGTCCAATGATGATCTGTATTATAGTAAATATACTCATTTTTTTTATTTATAAACTCATCTAATACATTAATATTATTTGAATAAATTAACTTTGAATAAATTTTATTTATTATTTCAGTCTGATTAACTTGTTGTGATCCTTTAGGTAAATCTTCTCTGTATATCTCATATGAATTTGGAACAATCATTAAAGATACCTTATCAATATATTTTTCACTAAATTTACTTATAGCTTCGACATTATTTTTAAGTCTTTCTTCATTAAAAGAATCAAATTTTTCAAAAAGTCTTTTATTTCTCCCATATATAATTCCGTTATTTTCAATCTTTCCAAGTAAATATTCACTCATCGACTTTATACTTATCCATTCATCTCTTAATGGTATTTGATCATTTATATATTCCTCATATTCTTCTTGAAATTTTCCATTAATGAATTTTTCAACTGAAAACTTAGCCTTAGATTTTAAATTTCTATTTTCAAACTCTGAAAATATTTTATCTTTATCAAAAAAACTAATTACTGTTAATGTTAAAATAATTATTGTAAATCCGTATAATAAATATTTTCTTTTCATCAAACTCCCCCTAAAATCTGAAATATAGAAATGGATTATATGATGAATCAACTAAATAAGCTATTGATACTAAAAAGATCATAAGTATAATTACAGTATCAATTACATCATTTTTAATAAATTTCTTATATAATTTCTTAGGAAAACTAGTAGAAAATATAATTGCAATAATAAAAACTATAGCATAGTTTCTAAGATAATAAATCCATTCGTTACCTATATTAAAACTAAACATCTGTTTAAATAATAATTTTATTTGAGCTAAATCAACTACAGCAAACAATACCCATCCAATTAAAATAAAGAATATAGCATATATATGTGAAATAAACTTATTATTATTTAAAAATTTTAAGAGACCTGCCTTCTCAATACTTATTAATAAAAAAAAGTATAATCCCCATAATATAAAATTATAACTTGCCCCATGCCAAAATCCTGTTAAAAACCAAACAATAAATAAATTAAAATATAGTCTTACTTTCCTTACCCTATTACCACCTAATGGAATATAAACATATTCTTTAAACCATTGTCCTAATGTAATATGCCACCTTCTCCAAAATTCACTAATGCTTTTTGATTCATATGGATAATTAAAATTTATAGGGAAATTAAACCCCAATATTTTCCCAAGACCTATTGCCATAAGTGAATATCCACTAAAATCAAAATATATCTGTAATGCAAATGCTATTATACCCATCCAAGCAAGAATTGTACTTATATTACTAAATCCCATTACTTCAACTTCTGTCCAAAGGCTTCCTATATTATTTGCAATAATAACCTTGCTACTTAACCCTAAAATAAATAACCTTATTCCCTCTTGAATTGCATCTAAATTAACTTTTCTAGACTTCAATTCCCTATTTATATCAGTATATTTTACTATTGGCCCTGCTATAAGTTGCGGAAATAAACAAACAAATGCCCCAAAATCAATTATATTTTTCTCTGGTTTAACTTTTTTTAGAAATACATCTATCGTATATGACATAGTTTGAAAAGTATAAAAACTTATTCCTAAAGGTAATGTTATTTTTACATAACTAAGTGAGATATTAAAAATACTATTTATATTTTCTATAAAAAAATTAATATATTTAAAGAAAAATAAAATTACTATATTAAATGTTATCGATATACACAAAAGTATAATCCTAATCCTTTTACTTTTATTATTTTTATCGATACCAAGACTTATAAAATAATCTACAAATATAGATGCTAACATAAGTACAAAATACTTAGGCTCCCCCCACGAGTAGAAAACTAAACTTAATATTAATAAACTAAAATTTCTAAACTTTTTTGGTGTTAAAAAGTAAATACCCATAGAAATTGGTAAAAATCTAAATATAAATAAAATACTACTAAAAACCATTCTAGTCCCTCTTCCTTCATAATGTCTTCGAGTTTAGATTATAATAAAATTAAACTCGAAGACTTGTTCTTTAATTAGACAAATTATCCTAATGGTTTGTTCCCTTAATCTTTTATATATACTTGATATAATCACATGCCTTTAAAGGATATTCTAATGTAGGCGCTTTTGAATTTAATCTTTTATATGCATCTTCAAATATTTTCCTATTATATACTACCTTGTCAGAATCGCCCATAAAAGTTGCTGTTAGCTCATTAAAAAAATATGAACAATCAATTTTTCCTAAATTATAATAACAAACACAAAGCTGCAAGCTTGGAATCCAAGTATAATAAGCACTATTTGATAAAGATGGATTTCCCTTATCAGGTATACAATCTAACGCTGTTCTATACCAAAATATA
Organism: Clostridium sp. RTP31139st1_H3_RTP31139_211217; assembly: GCF_040227035.1. Classification (NCBI taxonomy): domain Bacteria; kingdom Bacillati; phylum Bacillota; class Clostridia; order Eubacteriales; family Clostridiaceae; genus Clostridium; species Clostridium sp. RTP31139st1_H3_RTP31139_211217. Next base: position 150,612 of record NZ_JBCOAB010000002.1, on the reverse strand, counting down.
GCTTGATTGATATTATTTTTCTCAAAAAAATATTCAGCTAAACTACAAACAATTTCAGCAGTAGGAGCGTCTATCTTAAATGCTTCAAAAACGATATCTGGTACCTTTTCTTTTTCATTTAATACTTTATAACAATTTATAATCCTAAAATAAGCTCCTTTTACATCCTCTATCCATCCTTGATTAGTTTCAATAAATTTTCTATATTCATCTATTGCTTCTTTATAATGCCCATTATCCATCAATTCATTAGCATAATAGTACATATCCCTTGGAGAAAATTTTTCATTCTTCTTCTCCATTTCCTTAAATATTTGAAAATTTCTATCGGTATATGCTTTAATTTTTCCATGCTCTATTGCAAAATCACCTTCTAATCCTCTTCCATATACCGCTAAATACTCATGAACCTTTCCTATCCACTTAAAATTTTTTTCTCTTTTAACAATTCTATTTCTTCTTAAAACAGAAGATACTTTACCCTCATTATTTCTTGCTAATATATATTCACCGCTTATATAATCATAACTAGTATCTAAATGTTCTAATAGATTTTCTATCTTAGTAATATCTTCACTATTTATAAAATCATCCCCATCTAACCATAGTATATAATCACTAGTAGCTTTTCTAAAAGAAAAATTTCTTGCAGCTGCAAAATCATTTATCCATTTAAAATCATATATCTTTGCATTAAAGCCTTTTGCAATTTCTTTAGTTTTATCTTTAGATCCTGTATCTACTATTATAATTTCGTTTATAAAAGACTTTACTGAATTTAAACATCTCTCTAAGGTTCTCTCTTCATCCTTAACTATCATACATAAACTTAAAGTAACTCTTTTTTTCATATATAATTCTTACCTCCAAAATACTACTTATATTATGATACGAATAATTTTTAAAAGATGTCCAAATTTATTATAATTTTACTTTTTTAATTAATTTTTCATCTATTGAAAGCTGTATATTTTTATGATAATCTAATGTATATACACATGTAAATAATTTAAGAGGAAGTGTGAAAATGAGCTTAAAAGAAGAAATATTAAAATTAAAAAAAGAAAAGAACGCATTAATAGTTGCTCATCTTTATCAATGTGATGAAATTCAAGAAATTGCCGACATAGTTGGTGATTCCTATTTTTTAAGTAAAAAAGCCATGGAAAGTGATAAAGATTTAATAATATTTTGTGGAGTAAAATTTATGGCTGAAAGTGCTAAAATACTTTCACCCCATAAAAAAGTTCTTATTCCTTCAAATGAAACAACCTGCCCTATGGCTGACATGGCTTTAGTTGATCGTTTAGAAAATTTAATGGACAAGCATCCTAATGCTAAAGTTGTGAGCTATATTAATTCTAATTTAGATATAAAGGCCTTATCAGATGTATGTGTTACATCATCATCTGCCATTGATATATTAAATAATCTTGATACAGAAGAAATAATTTTTTTACCTGATAGAAACTTAGGAAGCTACTTACAAGAACAGCTTCCTAATAAAAACTTTACTTTATATCAAGGCTTCTGCCCTACTCATGAAAGAATAGAAAAAGAGGAAATTATCGAACTAAAAAAGGAATATCCAGATTATCTCATTTTAGTTCATCCCGAATGTAACAAAGATGTTAGAGATTTAGCTGATTTTATAGGAAGTACATCTGAACTAATTAATTATAGTGCCTCTTCAAGTTCCAATGGATTTATTGTTGTAACCGAAGAAGGTGTATTATATGAAATGAAATTAAAAAGTCCTACTAAAACATTTATTACTACTAAAACAGGAATGATATGTCCTAATATGAAAAAAATATCTCTTAATGATTTATATAATTGTTTAAAAAATGAGGAATTTGAAGTTCATATTGACGAGGAACTTAGAGTAAAAGCTCATAAAGCCCTAGAAAATATGCATCTTCTATCTGTATAGCAATTATGAATTATGATGTTTTAATAGTTGGCACTGGTATTGCAGGCCTTTATACTGCACTTAATTTAAGAGATGATATTAGGATTTTAATGATTACTAAGAATTCCTTTAGAGACTGTAATAGTTATCTTGCTCAAGGTGGTATTTCAACTTCCCTTGGTCTTTTTGATGAAGAAAATTATTTTAATGATACAGTAAAAGCAGGAAATTATCATAATGATACTAAAGCTGTTAAATTATTAATAAAAAATTCAATTGAAAACATTAATACTTTAATTAAGCTTGGAGTACCATTCGATAAAACTAAAGAAAAATTAAATTATACACGCGAAGGTGGCCATAGTGAATTTAGAATTGTCCACGTTAAAGATGAAACTGGAAAGTCTGTAACCGAAACATTATTAAATATTGTATCTAAAAAAAGAAATATTACTATGCTTGAAAATACTGCATTAATAGATTTAATATGTAAAGATAATACATGCTATGGCGGTATTTTGAGAGATTCACATAGAACTTATAAAGTAAATAGTAAATTCACTATTTTGGCTACTGGTGGTATTGGGGGTATTTTTAATTCAACTACTAATGTTGAATATTTAACTGGTGATGGCTTAAATATTAGTTTAAAACATAATATTGAAATTAAAGATATGGAGTACTTGCAATTACATCCTACTGTATTATATGAACCTGATGTAAAGGGTAAAAAATTACTCTTATCAGAATCTTTGCGTGGTGAAGGCGGAATAATAGTTAACCAAAATAAAGAAGTATTTATTAATCCGTTACTTCCTAGAGATATTGTATCTACTTCAATATTAAATGAAATATCTAAAACTCCTACTAATCCTTATGTCTATCTTGATATGACAAAGAAATCTAAAGAATTTTTAATGTATAGATTTCCTTTTCTTTATAATGAATGCCTAAAAAGAGGCTATAAAATGGATAAAGATTTAATACCTATAGCTCCAGCCCATCATTATTGTATGGGTGGAATCAAAGTTGACTTATTCTCTAGAACATCAATGAATAATCTTTATGCCGTTGGTGAAGCTAGTTGTACTGGAGTTCATGGAAGTAATAGACTTGCTAGTAACTCATTACTGGAAGCTTTAGTATTTGCAAAGCAAGCATCTGAAAATATTAATTCTAAAATAAATGAAATTCATTATAAAGATATTATTTTTGAATCTGAATCTTATGCACTAGATTCTTATGACGAATTGATAAGCTATTTAAAAAGAAAGGTGGACAATAAATATGCTAAATTATTCAATTGTTGATAAAATAATAAAAAATGCACTAGAAGAAGATATTCCTTATGGAGATATTACTGCTTCTTCTGTTATAACTAGTGGATCTAAAGCAAAAGCTTCTCTCATTGCTAAAGAAGATGGAATTATTTGTGGATTACCTATTTTTCAAAGAGTATTTAATCTGCTAGGTGAAGTCGAGTTTACCGCCTTTATTAATGAAGGTTCTAATATTACTAAGGGTGATATAATAGGTGAAATTCAAGGAAATGCTCTTAATATTTTAATGGGTGAAAGAGTTGCTTTAAATTTACTTCAAAAGATGAGTGGAATTGCAACCTTAACTAATAAATATGTATCAAAACTTAAAGGTCTTAACACAAAGCTTTTAGATACACGAAAAACTACCCCTAACCTTAGAATATTAGAAAAATATGCTGTTAAGATTGGTGGTGGAAATAATCATCGTTTTTCACTATCTGATGGTATTTTAATAAAAGATAATCATATTGGATATGCAGGTAGCATAAAAAATGCAATTGCCTTAGCTAAAAGCAACTGCTCATTTGTAAGAAAAATAGAAGTAGAAACTGAATCAAAAGAAGAAGTTCTTGAAGCTCTTGATGCTGGTGCAGATATTATTATGCTTGATAATATGACCCCATCCCAAGCTAAAGAAATGGTTGAATTAATTGCTGGAAGAGCTATTACTGAATGCTCCGGTAATATAACATTAGAAACAGTTAGAAGTTATGCACTATCTGGTGTTGATTTCATTTCCTCCGGTGAATTAACCCATTCTGTTAAAGCTTTTGATATTTCTTTAAAGAATTTTACTAGAATATAATAATTAAAGTCGGTGTATGAAATAACATATATGCTGTTAAATAAACATGCTACAGTATATATTTATACTAAATACTTCATATTAACCGACTTTATTTTTAATAAAATAAATTATTAATTTTATTATTTATTTCTTCAATCCCTATTGAATTCATTTTAGTTGTGTCACTTAAATCATATTTATTTTTTAGTGATAAAATTCTATATACACTTTCATCTAATCTTTCTTCTGTAATCTCACCTGAATTAACAGCCTCACTAATAGAGGTCAATACCTTAATTTCATTATCATATCCATGACAAACTAATATTATATCTACGCCTGCATTAATAGCTTTTACAGAAGCTTCACCAATATCATAATTATCCATAATTGCTGCCATAGTCATATCATCTGATATAACCACACCCTTAAAGTTCATTTCATCCCTAAGAATATCTGAAACAATTTTCTTAGACATGGTAGCAGGATTTTCTGAATCTATATTTTTTAATAAAATATGAGATACCATAATTGCATCTGCTCCACTATTTATAGCATTTTGGAATGGAATAAACTCTAGCTCTTTTAGTTCATTTAAACTTTTTTCAACTAGTGGTAATCCATAATGTGAATCTACACTAGTATCTCCATGTCCTGGAAAATGCTTAACAACCGGAATAACATTATTTTCATTGATTCCTTTCATAACACTTATTCCTAAATTAGAAACAATATCTGCATCTCTACCAAATGCTCTACTTCCTATTACTGTATTATTAGGATTACTTAAAATATCTAATACCGGTGCATAATCCATATTATAACCCATTAATTTTAATTCATTAGCTATTATTTCTCCAACTTCATAACACATTTCTTTATTATTATATGCTCCAATAGAAAGACTTGATGGTAGTTTTAAAAACTCATTTGGAGTTCTAGAAACTACTCCCCCCTCCTCATCAACAGATATAAATAAAGGTATCTTATTATTCATATTAGATAATTTTATATTATTTATAAGTTCTGTAACTCCATTTAAGCTTTCAACATTATTTCCAAATAATATTACTCCTCCTATATACGAAGTTTTAATTAAATCATTTATATTTTCATCAACACTAGTACCATTAAAGCCAACAATCATTAATTGGCCAATTTTCTCGTTTATACTCATACTATCAATTAATTCTTTAATCTCATCTCTCTGCGTCTTAATTTCTTCTTTTTTATTTATATCATCTTGTAAATGTTCCTCTTCATTTCTCTTAGTATTATCCATGCATGCTATAAGAAGTATCAGCATAGTAAACAAAATTGCTGAAACTCCAATTTTCTTCTTCATACTTTTCCTTTCTTAGAATATATATTATTTCTATTTTATTATCATTTTTTCTGAATAAGAGAAAGCACTTCCCCTAACTATTTTTCTTTTATTAATTTTAATAATAACCGATATACTTAGTATTATAACCAAAATAATTAAAGCATATATTATAAACAACTCTTCTGGTAATGCATTTATAATAGGATCGGTACTAGGATCAAATATCCAATAATCATTATTAAATATAATCTTATGGAATAATGTAAAAGCCTTAGAAAAGTCTATTAAAATAGCTGCTATTATAAATCCAAAAAAGCAAATCAAAATATTTGCACCTAAATTAAGATTATTAATAATATTTATTTTAAACTCTTTTTTATTTTCTATTTTACTAAAAACGATATAACCAGTAATAAACAGCAAAAAAATTATTGATATAATTATAAGAACTATAAAAATATCTTTAACTTCTTTAAAATGAATTTTTCCATATTCACTCATAACAAAATTTGGTAAAACCAATTTTGAATCAAAAGGATTTTGTAGATAGTTAATAATCTTACTATAATTTAAAAATAAATCATTCGATGATATACCAGTTACAGAAACTAAATTATACTTTTCTATAATAATTTTATATATAAATTTCATATTTAATGCCATAATGGTTGAAATTGATATTATTGATATAGCTGTAAATATTCCCATAATAGTATTTACACTAAATTTTATTATATTACTTTTATTTAAATACCCTCTCATATCATCACCTCTCATCAATTATATCATATTCCACTTTACATTGTATTTTTATTTAATTATGTAATTATATAGTTTCAAAATGCACTATTCACTTTTTACAATAAAAAATGGCAAATTATAGATAAAATTCAATGTTTAATCTATAATTTACCATCAGTTTTATATCTTAAAAGTTATTATAATTTTTATGTATTATTTATATTATTATTTTATATTTTCTAAAAAACACTTATCTTTTTCTTTTTTATCTCTAGTATCAAATGGATTATTAATAAGCGCCTTACAATAAAGACTTGGATAATTTTTACTTAAATATTTCATATACTCAGCCCATTCGATTGTTAAATACTTATATACTGCCATTAAATCTTTTTCTATATGCATTATTTCATATCTTTCAATTTCATCACAATATCTTGTATCTAATTCTTCCTTTAAATGCATTATAGTCATTAACATTTCAGTAAATGTCTCGTGCTCTAATAAATTCCCATTTGAAATTAAATTAATAAGTAAATCCTTATTATCATCTAATTTATTTTTTATATCTCCTAAATTTATTTTATCAATATTTAGTTCATAATCATAATTTAAAATATCTTCGTGCAATTTAGAAAAAGATTGATCATTCCATGTATCAGAGTTTATAGTTCTATGATTAGCCATTACTCCATGTGCATCACCTTTAACTATATCTGATAATAACTTAGTTCCAAGCTCTGTATAAAATAATCCAATAAGCATATTAAGCTTTTCTAATAAATGCTCTTTCTCTCTTCTTTCTAATATCCTCTCAATTACAATTGTAGTTAAAAATACTTCTAAAGGTATAAATGCAATATCCGCAAATAAAAAAATCATCGTATGATGCACATCTTTAAAAATTACAACATGTAAGTAGTGTAGTAATATTGATAGTATTACAAGTCCAGATCCTATCAATATTGTTTCTTTTGTTCTTTTACTCAAATTTTATCCTCCATATACTACTAGTAAATTTATATAAGATATAGTATATCAGCTTGTTTATTAGTAGTAAAGTTATGTTATACGTTATCATAGAGACTGTATCTTTTTAGATACAGTCAACTCTTTATTTATTCAACACGTATTTTTTATTCTACTTTATTGTAACTCATCTTCATCATAATGATTTGATACAAATACATCTGAAGGATCAATTCCAAGTTCCTCACAAGCCTGACTCAAATTACATCCCATTTCATCCATATATTTAGCGACATATGCATTAACATCAATTTGTGAATAAACATTTTCCATACCAAATTCCTCCTAAAAATCACTTAATTATTATCTGTTTTGATAATTTTATTTTTGTGTATCAAAATAACTATTATTTCTAATACTGATTCTATTATATATAATGTTTTAAAAAAATATTCCTTTCTTACCATCTCCCTTTATTTAATATTTTGAAAAAATTCTGATAATTAGTATTTTCAACCTATCTTCTAGATTTCCTTCTAAAAAATATTTTTATTGGTATTACTTTTTAGATTTTATTATTTTCTACTATAAATTACTTAGTTTTTCACTTTATTTGATAAATTTACAAATAAATAATAATTAATCCTTAAATTTAATTTACTTATGTTATACTATATCTTATATAAAATAATAAAATTTTTGAAGGGTGGTAAGTCATGAAAATACACTTTGATAAAAAGCTATTGAAGTATTCAATATATGTCACTTTAACAGCTATAGCTATATTTTTAGCTTTAACTATAATGTCCAATATAGGGACAATATTTACAACTATTTTTTCTATTATCGGAAATTGCCTTAGCTTGATAAAACCTCTGCTTATTGCAATAATAATTGCCTATTTACTCTTTCCCTTAACAAGGAGCATAGAGAATTTTTTAAGAACTAATACTATTTATAAAGTAAAAAAGCAAGGAAACAGAAGAATGATTGCAATTATATCTTCCTATCTTCTTATAATTGCTATAGTATTAGCTATTATTTGGGGAATTTACTTTATGATAGGCGGTCAATTATCTAAAAGCACAACGCTTACTAACATAATAAATGATATATCTTCATATTTAAATTCCAATTCATTTACAACATCATCAATAAAATCAACTTTAGAGAATTTAAATATTTCATTTATTGATAAACTAGAACCTTATATAATTCAAATTGTTGATACTGTTCAAAAATATATAATTAATAACCTTGGATTAATGACATCTAATATAATGTCTATAGGAAGTAGTATTGCTACATTCTTTATATCAATTATCATAAGCATATATATCCTAAAAGATTCTGAATACTTTATTGGTCTTTGGAAAAAACTTTATTCTTTAATATTTAAAGATACTGTTGCAGGTAAAAAATGCTCTGAAATTTTTTCAATAATCAATGATGTATTTTCAAAATTTATCCGTGGGCAATTATTAGAAGGCTTCTGTGTGGGTGCACTATCTGCAATTGCGCTATCAATTGCTAGAATAGATTATGCAGTTGTTATAGGTATTATTGCTGGTATATGCAATATGATTCCTTATGTAGGTCCTATTGTTGGAACAATATTAGCAGCCGTAATGGGATTATTAAGTGGAAGCCCTATAAAAGTATTATATGCAATAATAGCAATGCTTGTAGTTCAACAAATTGATAATAATTTTTTAGCTCCAAAAATAGTTGGGCAAAGCGTAGGACTTCATGCGGTATTTACTATGATGGCTATTTTAATAGGTGGTAATATAGGTGGATTAATCGGAATGCTAATTGCAGTTCCAATTGCAGCTTCTATAAGAGTTATATTTAATAAATGGTACGATAATTACACATCTTCTAGAATTAACTAAATTATATATTAATTAAATTTACTAATTTAATACTTATTATGAAAAACTGCATTAAGAAATTGAAGCAAATACAATAAGCTTCAACTCTTTAGCAGTTTTTCTTTTAATAAGATTATAAAGTCTTAAGTAAAATCATATAATTTATAGATTTGATATGATTTAGCTTTTAATTTTATACATTAAAACTATATTAAACAACTTAAAAGCATAACCAATAATCCACTTCCAATAACAATTTTATCTCTATCTATTTTATCATTTCTTAATGCGGAATCTAAAAATCCTAGCACTATTATTATACTACCTACATATAATAGTATGTCCCCATACTTTATAAAAAATATTTTCGATACAAGTATACTTATTACTAATGCTAAAATAACACTTCCTCCAATAAATATTTCATCCTTTAGTCTTTTAAAATATACCCCCATCTTTATTCCCCCTAATATAAATTTTACTTATTAACGATTTCTCACCTTCTACTTTTCTTTTTATCAATTAATAAAATATATTTTTAATAATTTATCATTATTATTTATTTATATATATTATTTTATCATATATATATTCTATTTTCAAAATTTTTACAATTATTCTTATTATAAAAAAATCCTTTATATAGATATATTTAGCATCTATATAAAGGATTTTTAATTATGTATCTAATTTAGTTATCGTTCTCTTACCATCGCATATCCATCTTATTTTATTATTGCATTTATCACATGTAATAATTCCATTAGCTTCACACTCTGGTTCTTCAAATATAATTTCCCCACACTTAGGACATAAAACTTTTTCCATAATCAACCACTTCCTTCTTAAGTACTAATTTTAATATATTAATTATTTTTATTTTAACCTTTTTATACAAATTTAAACAGTTCTTTATATAAGTATATAAAATTTATGCTATAATTTGTAAATAAGAATAATTTACAAAAAAATTGATATTTTATTATAATATATCAATAAATGTATTGACATAATTAACAAATTTATAATAAAATCACTATAAGGAATTTCCGAATGTTTTTAAACTTTTACCATCTATCATTCGACTAATATAAGAAAGGATGTGAGTATATTTCATAGCGTTTTAACTGTTGTGAAATTAAGCTTATGATTGATAACTTACTTTATACCATACCAAAAGAAAATCATACAAAAGAACAAGTAAAAGAAATATTAACTAACCATCCCGAAATCAAATTTGTTTCATTTGTTGGAATTGACCTTTCAGGAAATGATACTGATGAAAAAATACCAGTAAACTTATTTTTAGATGATCTTGACTCATTCCTTCATGGAGTTGCAGTTCAAACTGATGGTTCATCAGTTGTTTTACCTGGAATCGCCACATTAAATAATGCAAAAGTAGATATGATTGCTGACTTACATAGCAAATGGTTTGTTGATTACAATTATGATTTTATAGATTCTGCAACAAATAAACCAGTTGGTACATTAAGAATTCCATGTTTCTTATATCACGATAATAAACCTGTGGATTCTAGAAATATTTTACACAATGCAGTTAAAACATTTAAAGATACTTTATGGAATATATTTGATACAAATCCTGAAGTATTAGATATTTATGACATAAAAAAAGATGATATAGATGAAATAGTTATTACTTCTGCTACTGAATTAGAATTTTGGGTTAAAACTCCAAACAGTGATGCAGAATTAGAAGAATTATCTACTTCTCAAGTACTTCATGAACAATACTGGACAAGAACTAAAGGTAAAGTTCGTACTGCTTTAGAAGAAACTTTACTATTAATGGAAGCTTACGGATTTGAACCAGAAATGGGACATAAAGAAGTTGGTGGAGTTAGAGCTAAATTAGATTCTTCTGGTAATTTTGATCATGTAATGGAACAAATTGAAGTTGATTGGAAATATTCTGATGCAGTTCAAGCAGCTGATAATGAATTATTCATTAAAATATTAGTTCAAGAAACTTATAGAAGATATGGATTAGATGTTACATTTATGGCTAAACCCCTTGATGGTGTTGCTGGTTCAGGTATGCATGTACATTTAGGAATTAGCTTAAAACTTAAAAATGGTAAGAGAATTAACTTATTCCATACAACTAAAGATCACTTCTTAAGTGTTCTTGGATATGGATCTCTTATGGGATTACTTAAAAACTATGAAGTTATGAATCCATTTATATCTTCAACTAATAACTCATTAAAAAGATTAAAACCTGGATTTGAAGCACCAGTTTGTATAGTTACTTCTCTTGGATTATCTCCAAGTAATCCTTCGAGAAATAGATCTATATTAGTTGGTCTTATTAGAGATTTAGCTAATCCTTTAGCTACAAGATTTGAACTTCGTTCACCAAATCCACATTCAAATGCTTATATAACTATAGCTGTATGTTATATGGCAATGCTTGATGGTATTCTTTATGCGGTTAACAATAAAAAGACTGATGATGAGCTTTTAGCTGAACTTTCAAAAGAATATGGTGAAGAAGCCGATTACTTAGAAAAAGATAGAAAATATAGAGCTGAAGAAGATGTATTTGAAGACTTTACTGAAGAAGAAAGAAATAAATACTTCAGCAAAGCACCAGCAACAATCTATGAAAACATTACTGCATTAGATAGATATCCTGAAAAAGTAGAAGTTTTAAAGAGAAATGATGTGCTAACAGATCAACTTATTAACAGTTTTAGAATGGCAACTATTAAGAGATGGAAAATGGAAATATCTCATAGAATAGTAAATAAATTTACTGCTGAAATCAGAGCTTGTAAATGCCTTCATGATGCAAATAAAGCACTAGATTTAGACTTAACTAACTGGACTAAAATTCACGAATTAAGATTATATATCATGAAGGATACTAATTTTACAAAATCTCTTTTCACAAGACTTAAAGACGCAATTGTGGAGAACAATTTAGAGCTTGCTTCTGATTTATATTTAGAATTAGAAGATAAAATGAGCTTATTAAGAAATATGTACTCTTCATATAAAAAGAATCTTTTAGATATTTAGCAAAAAAAGAACTGCCAAATGGCAGTTCTTTTTTTACTAATCTTCTCTATCCTTAAATGCTTCTAGTACTTTTTGTGTATTCTCTCCATATAAAATGTAATAATCATTGTCATAGCATAATCATAAATTAAGAAAACTGGTTGTGCTATTATCCATAATATAATAGATGCAATAGCTTTTGTTGAAGTATCAAATAACCTAGAAACTATAGTTTCTAATCCTGTTATTACATTTATACCTAATATATTTTGCATTATTAAAAATCCAATAATAAAGGCTATATTGAAGAATACTAATTTTAATAGTATTTCTAATTTTTCTTTTCTTAATCTCTCTATAAAAAACTTTATTATTCCAAATACACCAAAGAAAATAAAATATAACAATGATATGTTAATTGGAACCAAGAAAAAAGCTATTAAACTAGATGCTATATAGACAAAAATTGATGTTTGTACATCACTTCTTATAATACAAATAGGTATTATTGCTGAAGCAATAGTTAATATTGCTAATGTACTTATTGGTAAAAAAGCCGCTAAATATAAAACTATAGTAGTTAATGCAACTAAAATCCCCCCAAGAGCTATATTCTTTGCCTTCATAAAACCGCCCCTTTCATACAGTTAATAGTTAGTAGTTAATAGTTATAGAAACTATTACATTGTTTCTTAAAATACATTCTTAAATTCAACCCAAGTTGAATTTATTCATTAACTATTAACTCAAAACTATTAACTTCTAACTATCCTAACAACATCCTATTAAATCTCCACCAAAGCATTCACATAATGAATCTAAACACCATAAATTCATACAACAATCACAAGTATCCATATTTCCACTTGAAGTTCTATATGTTTGACTATATCCACGACTTCTTGAATTTAATTGATTTAATGCTTGCCTATATTCAAAATTATTTGGATCCATATTACATGCCTTTTGAATATTATTATATGCTGACTCAAACCATCCTTTTGCAAGCATAACATTTCCATATAAATAATACCATTCAGCATCTCTATCTCTAATAGCATTAAGCTTTGATTCTGCTACTGAAATACTCCTCATTTGAATTAAACTTCTAATCTCTGCATAAATTGGAGCATTGCTACTATAAGAACTATATCCTGAATTATAATTTGTGTTATATCCATTAGATGAAGCATTATAGCTTGAATCTCCACCATTATTATTCTTTAACATATCATATGCCTTATTTACTTCAGCAAGCTTTTCCTGTGCTAAATCCTTAAGTGGATTATCTACATATTGATCTGGATGATATTGTTTTACTAACTTCCTATAAGCTGATTTAATTTCTTCTTGAGAAGCCCCTGGCTTTACTCCTAATACCTCATATGGATTCATTTTTAAAACACTCCTTTTTATCCTTTATGTATATTTTTTATAACCGTATATTTTCAGAATAACTTTCTTAATCTTTATGAATTAAATTTTAAATTTCCTTTTTCTTTACAGCTACAATTATTAACTATCTTTTCATACTTATCCATCATTCCAAGACTAATTATATTTTCAAGTATTGCTTTGTTTCTTTTTAATGGTAATTTATCTAATGATTCCTTACAATTATATCCACAATTCAATATAGTAAATTCCATTCGCGGCTTTATTTCCAGCATTAGCTCATCATAACTTTTATTTTCCTTATTATATAAAAAGTTTATTGGATTAAATTTATTTTTCTCCATATCTTCCTTTAAATCATCTAATGCATCTATTAAATATATCCACTTTCCTAATGCATATCCTAGATCATAAAGTGCATACCTAATATTTTCACAATCGCCTTCAAAATTTTCTGGATATAACTCTAAAATTTTAGCAACTATTAAACTAAATGGATGAGAAATTTCATCTATAGATTCAAAATTTTTATTTTCCTCTAAGTTAGATAATAAATTTAAATTTTCTTCTATTATATCATTAACTTTCGTAACATTTCTGTTAAATTTTCTTTTATATGGTGATAATGCTGTACTTTCTAACTTACTTTTTATACTTTTATCATCATTCACATCATCAATCAACTTATAATATACTAATGAAACATTCATTGCAGCTGTATATTCTAATGCCTTATTATCTATAATCATTGGCTTTTTCTTTAATGGATGAGCCATACATCTTTTAAAGTCAATTTTAGGAGTCTCATTATGTAATGCATCTAATAATAATCCTAAGAATGCCATATCATAATTTAAAGTTAACCTTGGTAGATTTCCAAAAGTATCTTTAATATGCATACAGACACCACAATAATATCCTCTAAACATTTCATATTCTCTAATTTTAAGCTCTGGTTTCAGTGGAGTTACATAACCAAACAAATAATCACTCCTTTATGCTATTCTCATTTTATAACCTTAGTATAGTTTATTTGTATTTATTTATCAATTTATCATAAACTTTTTAATTAATACTGTATGAAAAAATAAAACTGTACAAAAATAACATGTTTAAATAAAATTATCCATGTTATTTTTTATACAGTCATAAAGTTTATTTATTTTTAAAAGCTTCCTCCGCCTCCACCATGAGTATTTCCACTACTTGAAGTATGAGTTGAACTTCCTCCACTACTACTATTATTTCTCTCTATTTTTGTTTTTGAAGTGTACGTACTAATAAATCTATCCTTTTTTCTAGTAAAAACTATTGAGTTACGATCAACATAATTTGCTGTAGAAATAGATTTTGAATTTTTATAAGAATTAACAACTAATAAAGATACTACACTAGCTACTATTAATCCAGCTCCTAATCCAATAAAAATAACTTTTTGAGTACGTTCAGCCTCATTATAAGTATATTGCCCTGCTGGTATACCTTCTTCTGCATAATAATTTATATCATTTATAAATTCATTACATCCTTCAAAATAATCTGCATTTTTTAATTGCGTTGTTATATCATCAACTATATTCTGTATTCTACTATCTGTGAAATATTTTATAGCCTCTCCCGAAGTTGATATCCATACCTTTCTATCGTCCATATCTATTAACAATAATAAGCCACTTTTATCTTCTCCAACACCATATCCATTATAATCAAAATAATCATCAGCATAATCCATTTGGCTTTTACCATCTAAATCATTAGATGTTACTATAACAGCATCCATATTATACTGTTCTTTAAAACTTGCTAAATCTTCTCTTAATTGTTGTTCTTCCTCACTTGATAAAAGATTAGCATCATCAACTACAAAATTTATATCTGCACTTACTATAGTTACAAAGGATAATAGCAAGACAAGTGAACTAATAAAAGGTACCATTTTCTTTTTTATATTAATCATATAAACATCCCTCCTATTAATACAACTAAAAATACCAAAATAAATACTATCGCAAACAATATTGCTATTTTACCTTTTGACACTGGTAATGAGCCAAACACCTTTCCTGTTTGACCATTCATTGCAAATATATAATTTTTATCTCCTGAACTATATGTCATCATCCAAACAGGCATCAATGCATATTGACAAGATGTTTTATTAAACCTTTCATTTGTTCCAACAATATCAACAGTTGAATATCCACTTATAGAATTTCTCAATATATCATTTGTTCCCATTCTTATTTTACCTTCAATTAAAGGTAAAACTTGCTCCTTACCTCTATCATATTTTTCTGAAAAAAATCCTGGTAAATATGCTATTGAAAAATCTTTAAGCTCTCTATCATCATAAGGCTCAATACTTTCCATAACATTATCATCCATTTTACTTGATGCATTATGAGGAACATTATTAAAATTCAAATTTGCTTCTCTATATACATGATATACGTCTGTTTTAGTATATCTATAATCACCACTTACCCAAGTATTTATTCTTTTACATCTAGCACTCATTTCCCCAGTAACATTAGAAGTAACTAACCAAAATGGAATATAGATACCTGTAATTTTCTCTAATTGTTTATAGGATGAAAACTCCTTAGGCAAAAACCATTTTTTCTTACTCCATTTCAAGAAATTCTCAATTGCAGTTTCCTTATTAACTTTAAATGGCATAACTTTAGATGGCTTAAACTCGCCTTTAAACTTATCATTTAACACAACTGGCCCATGGCAATAACAACAAAATGTTGCTGTTGTTGTTTTATCACATACTATTTCAGCGCCACATCTTGGACATGAATAACTTGCTGTGTTTTCCTCTAAATTACTCCATTCATCATTATATTCTTCATCTAAAATTTCTTCCGTTATATGATCTTTATTTTCATTATTTAAACGTTCTATATCGCCCACTGTAAACTCACTCATACAAAAATCACATTTTCCTTTTTGCAAAGTAGGATCAAAGTTAATTTCTGCACCACAATTTGGGCACTTATATGTTATAGCGGCCATTATATTCCCCCTAATACTAATTTATATATATATCTATCTTATTAATATACATATTCTATTAATTATATCACATATTTTTACATAATATTCTAACACTCCTATATATTCTCTCTCAAATTTTATAGAACAATACTTTTGAATTTGTCCACATTTTTTCAAAAAATTATACCTAAATTAATTATAATATTTAAGGAATTTAATCATATTTTTCCCATTTATTTTTTCTTGACTTTTCTTTAGCGATATGTTTTAATCTCTTGAATTTAAAGTATTACAACCACTTTTCTATATTATTCCTTTTTACTTCTTCCATTTTATTCATTCCCATTATAAACCATGTTGGTTTGACATCATTTTTTATATATAGTATAACCTTGTTGCAGGGCGAAGGAATTAAATTAATAATCTTGGAGGTGTATTTTTCTGTTTAAGAAAATTATAGTTTTAACAACTTCACTTGCTATATCACTATTTGGTATAAATGAATTTTCTGCACAAGCAAGTGTTTTAAATAAAAGTGCACAAAAAGTTGTTAATGTAAGTTATTTAGATAAAAATGATATAAGCTCAAATACTAATATATATGAATATAATAATGATATTACTACTGATAATATTAATGATAATACTCGTAGTGTTACTAATGAAAATATTATTAATGATATAAATATCTCTAATAAAAACTTAGAAGAAGAAAAGGCTAAAGAAATTGAAGAATCTAGCTCAAAAGAAGACGAATCTACTTCTGAATCTTTAGAAGATAGTGAATGTGTTGCAAATACTACTAATGATGAAACTACCAACTATAAAGCAGTATATACAATGGTAAGTACTGCGTATACAGGTGATACAATTACCTATACAGGCACTACCCCTGTCCGTGATCCCAATGGTATTAGTACCATTGCAGTAGATCCATCTATAATTCCTTTAGGTTCAAAAGTTTATATACCTGGATATGGTATGGCTATTGCTGCTGATACAGGTGGTGCAATTAAAGGTAACAAAATAGATTTATTTTTAAACTCAGAAAATGATTGTATAAACTGGGGAGTGCAAACTGTATCATTATACATTATTGCTTATCCTGGAGAATGGTAAAACTCAAGTTAACTTAACATTTTTTATTATTAACAAAATAAAGGAGTATATTATACTATATATCATCACTAAAGATATATAAATATAAAATACTCCTTTTATTTACTTATTATTTAATCAAATCATTATATTTAGCTTCTATATTATCCTTAATCTCACTATTTAAAATAAATAATGATACTAAATCTCCATTAACTTCAATTGTTGCATTCTCTGCAGCTTCTAAATATTCAGGATATAAATGGCCAGCTAGTAGATCTTGAATATATTCTTCTAATGAAGCCTTTACACTATCAACTTTTCCCTCTTTTGCTTTTACTACTATTATAGCATCTTGTTGTGCTGTCACACCTGGAACTAATATTCCATAATCGACTATATCTTCTAAATTTAAATGATATATATCTTTAGCCATCTCATCATCAACCATTGTTGGCATCATAAATAATTCTTCTTCACTTAATTTTTCTACAACTTCCTTTGCTGATACAGAAGATGTTTGCCCTGTCCCCTGCTCAACACTTTGATTATTACCGTTGTTTGCTTTTCCACAACCTGTTAATGTTGCACCTACCATAATTGCAATTAAAGCACTTACTAATATTTTTTTCATTTTTGATAACCTCACTTTTATTAATTTTCTTTTGTTAACATATTAATTAGACTATTATGTCCTATAAATTGTTCCTTGCTTTAAAAAATTTTTTCAAATTTATTTTTGCTTATATTTATTTACATTTTTTGGTAATTTATTTATACTTATAAGTGACAATCTAAATCTCATCTAAATATTTTATACTTAATTAATAAATCAAATTTGACTAAAATTCTAAATTCAACTTAGTTTAAACTATACATAGTATCCTTATTCGCTATGTAAAAAGCTAATTTCATTTAAATAATATTTTGTAGAGGTGGTTTAAATAAATAAGGATTCATTTAACTTAAACTACAGAAGAAAAATGCTTTACAAAAAGAAAAAAAAACGTCAAAGAAGAATAATAGTAGCATTTACTACTATAATACTATTTATATCTATAGTCCCCTTAATAATTATTATGTCAAATAAAAATAAAACTATTGCTACTTTTAACTTAGCAATACCTAAAATCGAAGAATCACCTCCATATGTGGTTTGTATTGATCCAGGTCATGGAGATTGGGATTACGGAGCTATTAGTCCTAATGGCACTGCTGAAAAAGATATTACCTTAGCTATTTCATTAAAATTAGGTGAACTACTAGAAAATGATGATAGATTTAAAGTAATTTATACAAGGTCAAATGATGAAATAGATTGGTTAGAAACCGCAAATGATAGTTTGAAAGAGCGTATAAATATATCAAAAATATGTAATGCTGATATATTTATTTCAATCCATTGTAACTATAGTTCTGATTCTAAAGAAATATCTGGAGTTGAAACTTGGTACAATCCTAACGATGAAAATAGCTTAAACCTATCAAAATACCTTCAACAAGCATTAATAGATTTAAATTACACAACTAATAGAGGTGTTCGTTCTTATGTCTCTGGAGAAGAACTTGCTGTTTTAGAATTAAATACAAATACTTCTTCATTAATTGAATTAGGCTTTTTAAGTAATTCTTCGGATGAAAAATACCTTTCATCTAAATTAGGCCAATCTGAATGTGCTAAAGCTCTCTACGAAGCAATTGTTGAATATAGAGATGATACTATTGAATAATAAAAGACCACAATAATATAAGCTTTAAACTATATTATTGTGGTTCATTTTCTATTCTACCTATTGTTTTTCTTCTTCAGCTTTTTTATCATCCAAATATCCTTTAGCTTCAGTAGTTGGATTACTTATAATTCCAGCAGCAATTAAAACCGCAAGGATAGCATTTGTTATTTGTGTATATTCTTCAGGTACAAAATTAACACCAAATGCATTTAATAAAATACCAATTAAAGAAAACAAAGATAACCATAGTCCATAATTCTTAAATCTAGACCAATCTATTTTCATAATATCTCCACCTCCTTTATACTATTAAGATATTCCTAAACGCTTTCTATGTTCTGTAAATTTAAATTTATTTTATACTTTATTAAATTTAAGTAAAATTATTTTTACTCATCAAAAAAAGCCTAAATAATAAGAGTAATCCTTAATTATTTAGGCTTTTTTAAATAACTATTTTATTGTAACTGTATAAGCACTATTAAATACTTGTCCTACTTTTAACTTTTCTATTCCTTCTTTATCCTTAAGTTCACCAGTAAAATCTTCAAAATCGGCATGTCCATACCATGGTTCAATGCATACAAACGGAGCTCCTGTTACTTTTGTCCATAATCCCATATAAGGAAAACCTGTGAAATCCATAGTTACGCACTTGTCATGATTAACTGATTTTAAGCTAATTTTATTAGATTTTAAATTATCAAAAACTAATGCATCGTCTTTAAATACATCAAAACTTAAATTAATAATATTATCATTATTTAAATATTCTTTTCTTTCTTTTTTAATGTATCCATCCTTGTTGATAATCATTATATCAGTTGTTTCCTTTTCATTAAATTCAAAATAATAATCATTTATTATTTCCCCACCTTTTATTGGACACATAAATGCCGGATGAGCTCCTATTGAAAAATAAATAGTCTTATCATCTTTATTTTCAACTGTATAAGCCGTTGTAACACCATCTTGAACTAATGAATAAGTAATCTTCAAAGAAAATTTATAAGGATATATTTTTAATGTATCCTCTGAATAAGGTAATTCAAATACTAATTTATTATCTGTTTTTTCTACTAATTCAAATTTACGAACTCTAGCCAATCCATGTTGTGGTAAGTTATATTCTTTACCATCAACTCTATATATACCATCTTTCACCTTTCCAACTATAGGAAATAAAACTGGCGCATGATATCCCCAATAATTTTTATTCCCATTCCATAAATATTCTGTACCATCCTTTTTAGATGTAATACTATTAAGCTCTGCCCCATGAGTGCTTGCAACAATTTTAATATTTTCATTTTCTAGTGTATATAACATTCTCATCACTCCTTATATCCTATTAATTTAAACGTTATCTTAATATATTATATAATATTTAACATATTATTTTAATATGCAAAATCAAAAAATGTATTTAAAACAGTAAATATTAATTATTTACTATTTTAAATACATTATTTTTAAATACATTATTTTTAAACTATTTTACCATCATACCCTAAAATACCTTGTCCTAAATTATAAAGGTTATTAAATCCTTCTTCTTCTAAAATTTGACATACTAAAGCACTCTTATGCCCTGCCTTGCAATAAACTAAAATAGGTTTATCTATATTTTCTTTCAAATCTTCAATTTCCCATTCTAATTCTTCAACTGGTATATTTATTGCATTAGGAATCCTTCCTGACTTATATTCACTAAATCTTCTTACATCTATAATTACTAATTCACTACAATTTTCAATTAATTTATTAGCCTCTTTACTACTAATTGACTTAAATGAACTCATGCTTACACCTCTTTTGAATTATTCATTTAAACTAATTATAGTAATAATACTTATTATTTTCAAGCTTCTTATTTATTAAATGGTTTTACAGCATCAATAATAATTGATACCATTCCTAATTTTCCTCTAGAATTTCTGTTATCAAATCTATAACTTCTACATATCTTTCCTTTAGATTCATCCCACTCCTTATAATGAAAATCCCCTTGTTCATCACAATATTCTAAAAGAGTTACCTCAAATCCTGCTTCTTCAAAAACTTTTACTAAAGTCTTATAATCATATACCATTTTATGCTCTGCTGCTGGATGAGCTTCATGCCCTGGTCCTCCTACTTTAATCATGCTTTGATATAAAGCATTTTTAAAATTCTTATCTGGAACAGCACATCTAACATAGCCACCTGGTTTTAAAAATTTGTAGCAATTTTCTGCTGCTTTTATTCCATCTTCTAAAGATAAATGTTCCCAAACATGTTCTGCTAATATTGCTTCAATTTCTTCATTTTCCTTCAACCTTTCCCATTGTTCTAAATTTAACAAATTTAATTCATTTTCTTGAGTAGAGACCCATCCATTATATTTTGTTTTTCCAGCCCCAACAATTATTTTCATAACCATTTCCCCCTTAATATACTATAAATGCCTATCTAAACATTATTAATATAGTTATATATGTTTAAAATTTATATATATGTATTAATAGTTATTTTTTACCAATAAATCCAATTATATATATTTTATACCATAAAGACCGATATAGTAAATATCTTTTATTACTTTTTATCAAAAAAACAGTCCTAATATATACACTTATATTAGGACCTTTAAGAATGCAATACCTCGAAATTAATTGTAGTACCTAACAAAATTAACAAAATAGCTATTACACTTTTATAAGCATTTTCAATTTCTTTTTCATTTCTCTCATCTCCAGTTTGCGATGAAGCAGTTCTATAATTATTAAATATTACTCCTGTAAAAATAGATGTTACAAATAAATATATAATATTCGCATTTTTAGGCACTTCTGATAAATCCCCAATTAAATCCGAATAATTACTCTCATTTAATTGATCTAATATTTGAACTTTTTGCCACCCTAGATATTTTATATTTAAAATTGATGCATATATTATTAAATATACTCCAAATAAAGATAAATCTAAAATTCCAATTTGATTAAGTAACTCTGCTTTTTCTTCTTCAGTAGTACTACTACTATTATTATTACTGTTCTCATTATTTTTTTTATAGCAACTATTTTTCTTATTAATTTTAGCTTCTTTTTTACTGTTAGATTTTTTCATAAAGTCATCTCTTTTAATACTTACATTGTATATATTATTCCAATTTAATACTCTCTGTTAACATTATCCTCAAGACTAACCTCTAATATTTACTACTTAATTTCGAAACTTATCTCTATATATAAATTCTTCAATATTATTTAAATAAATCTTCAATTATTTACTGTTATTTACAATCAAATTGTCATTTTGGAATTGATTCCAATGATTTTTTGATAAATAGTTATTTTTTTATTGTAAATATTTTACATAATGCATATAATATTTATACACGCGGGAAATTTTAGGAGGTTATTGTATGGGAAGTAATTGTAGTAATACTAAAGATTCATTTCAAATTTTTTTAGAGGAAAGAAATATTCCTGATCCTGATGAACTACTCGGGAAAGCACTTAAATATTTAAAAGAAAAAGGGAAAAAAGTTTCCTTTAAAGGCTTTGATATAAATAACTCAGCAATTGTTGAAATAGATAACGAACTTTATAAATTTGATAAGTGTTTTGGCCTTTGGCAGTCAGCTCGCTTTACTAAGGTTAATCCCAGTATTTCAGGATATAAACTATTAAATAGAAAATCAAAAATAGAAAGCTATTATTCTTAATAGGAAACTCGACTCCTTTCAGTCGCTGAGTAAGTTCGAGTAAACCAAATTAAAATTTGGACTCTCACTTAGGAAACTCGACTCCTTTCAGTGATTGAGTACACTAAAGTGTAATTTCAACTACCCGAATTAAAATTTTAAATCTCACTTATACAAAAAGGCGCAAATAAGCGCCTTTTTATTTTACATTTTTTCCTTTTTATCTATTACATCTTTTGATTTATCCTCTTGCTTTGGTTTTATAATTGGCTTCTTTGGTGGTAACTTCTTAATAAAGCTTCCTTCAACCTTTAATTTCTCCTTATCATTCTCTACCATCATTACCTCTTCAGTTGTTTTTATTGCATGCTTAGGACAAAAATCTGTACATAACCCACAAAATGTACATGATGCTAAATCAAATGTCATTTTTATTTCCTGTCCACCCTCTACAGGCTTCATTTCCTTAGTAATAGCTTCTCCAGCACAAACCCTAATACAAATTCCACATCCTATACATGCATTAGAATCAAAATAAAGCTTTCCTCTATAATTTTCTGCTCCCTTTGTATTATCAAAATCTTCTTCATTTGTTAATACAGGCTTAAAAATATTACTTATACCTTCTAATAAATAAGGAAGTTTAAACATGCGTCTCTACCTCCCTCTTCTTATTTAATATTTCTACAGCTTTTAATATTCCTTTTGCTATTGCTTCTGGTTTTGGAGAACATCCTGCAACTGTTACATCTACGCTAGTCCATTTATCTAATGGTCCATCAATAGCATAACTACCCTTAAACACATTTCCTGAGGCTGGGCATGAACCTATAGATACAACAACTTTCGGTTCTGGAACTTGTGATAAAACCTTAATCATTCTATCTCTAGACTGTACTGTAATTGGTCCTGTTACAACCACTATATCTGCATGCCTAGGAGAACCTGCAACTTTAACGCCAAATCTTTCTATATCATATCTTGGTCCAAGTAATGCTAGTAATTCAATATCACACCCATTACAAGAGCCAGTATTTAAATGATATATCCAAGGAGATTTTTCCCTACTTTTTTCTACTAATGCCATTATCAAATACCCCCTTACAAATTAAAGCTTACTAATACATAGCTTAATAGTGCTAATATAGTTGGTACTGTCCAATAAAATTTAAACATTTGATTAGATTTATATCTACCCATAAGACCTCTTACTACAGATAAAAATAATACTGTAATCACAACTACTAATACAATTAATATCCATGTATTAACTATTATATTAATTACTAAATTTTCATTTTCAACTCCCGCATTACCTAAAAACAAAACTACAAATAAAGCAGTCATAACATATAA
Source organism: Clostridium sp. RTP31139st1_H3_RTP31139_211217 (assembly GCF_040227035.1). NCBI lineage: Bacteria > Bacillati > Bacillota > Clostridia > Eubacteriales > Clostridiaceae > Clostridium > Clostridium sp. RTP31139st1_H3_RTP31139_211217. The sequence goes on along the minus strand of NZ_JBCOAB010000002.1, from coordinate 126,377 downwards.
TTTTATATTATGTGTTAACTTAAATAAACCAAGCTGCAATCCACTATATTCTGCTAATGGTCCTTCACAAAGTTCAGTTTCTGCCTCTGCCACATCAAATGGTGCAACTCCAATTTTAGCTGGTAAAATCATCAAAAAGGCAATAGCAGCCGGCAATAATGCTATAGAAAACATAAAACTTCCATTAATTTTTTGGGCCATTGATATTGCAGATAAAGAATACGTAGTTTCCATTCCTAAAACCATTCCTGCTTTTTTACAAACAGCTAATATTGATGTTATAAGCGGTAATTCATATGCAATCATAGAAACAACTTCTCTTGAAACACCTATAGATGCAAATGGTGACCCTGATGCAATTCCACCAATTATTATCGCTACTGAAGGAATCGTTAATAAATAGATAATTACAACAATATCTGCCACTCCTCCAAAAAATGTTACATTATATATAGGAAATAAAACTGGTACTATACAAATACTAACTAATGCTATTATTGGTGCCATTATAAATAATTTAGTATTAGCATTTCTAGGTACTATAGTATCCTTTCCTATTAATTTTACAAAGTCATAAAAAGGTTGAGAAATCTTAGGCCCCCTTCTTCTTTGCATTCTTGCAACTATTTTTCTATCCACACCTGATAAAAATAATCCCATAATCATTGTAAAAATAAAGCCTGGGAATATTAATAAATTAATTAATTTTAAAATATACTCCATATTCCCACCTCCTATACAAATATAAATAAAATTATTAATACTATGACTAATGTGCTTACAATCCATAAAGCATAATCATTAACACTTCCGCTATGTGCCCTCTGAATACTGTTTAAATATCCCTTTAATTGATATTTCATTCCCCAGAACAAGTCATTAGCTCCAACCTTAACCTTCTCACCCTCTTCTCCACCAACAAAAATATCATATTTACAACTTGGCTCTATATCTACATTTGAATAATTCACACCATTTGAAGCCTTATTTTGATATCTTGTAAATATACTCATATCAAATTCCTTATCAAGATTTTCATGTATTTCCTCACCAGTCTTTTCTCCTTTAAATATTACAAACAATAAAACACCTAAAAGCAATATTATGAATAAAATCAAAAAATTTGTTGGACTATAAACCCCATTAGTTGAAAATTCAATTTTACTAACATCAAAGTTTATATCCAATACACCATATACATTTCCTAATGCACTTCCAATATATATAGGCAAATTATAAATTGCTCTTACAACTGGTATTAATAAATTATCTACTACTAATCTTGGCATTATTCCTAAAACAACTGTTAACGCTGCTAAAATACCCATTGGTATCTTCATAGATAATGGAACATCCTCTACATTATCATCCTCCTTTTTAATAGGACCAAAAAACACAGAATGTCCTACTTTTATAAACGATGCTAAAGTAAGTGCTGATACTACAACAGCTATTATTGAAGCAATACCCAAATTTCCATTAAAACCTGATTCATAAATCATCCATTTAGATGCAAATCCATTAAAAGGTGGGATACCACTAATTGCTGCTGCTCCAAATAAAAACATCGCCATAGTAAATGGCATTTTCTTTCCTAAACCTGAAACTGAATCTAAATCCGTAGTTCCAGTTGTATACAAAACTGCACCTGCAACTAAAAATAATAACCCTTTAAATATGGCATGATTTATCATATGATAAGTTCCACCGGTTAAAGCCATTATGCTTATCTCTTCACTTTCTATAATTGCAATTCCTAATGCTGTAATTATATATCCAATTTGCGAAACTGAATGAAATGCTAAAAGTCTTTTGAAATCATGTTGTAATAATGCCATAGAAACTCCTATTACCATTGTTACTAATCCCCATATTAAAATTAAATATCCTACTGGCTTGTTAGATACTAGTCCAAAAATCATAAATACTAATCTTATAATTGCATATACTCCTGTTTTACTCATTACACCAGATAGTATCATTGATATTGATGAAGGTGCTGCCATATGAGCATCTGTTGGCCAAGTATGACATGGAACCATAAATGCCTTAACTGCATATCCAACCATCATAAGCGCAAATGCAACTATCATAGTAGAACTCATACCTTGTGATATATTTAAACTTACAGCTATTTCAGCCAAGTTTAATGTTTTAGTTTCACTGTATATCAAACAAGTTCCTAGTAAAATTAAAGATGATCCTAATGATCCTGTTACTATATATTTAAATGCAGCTTCAACTGACTTGTCCTTATAATTTCTAAATGCAGTTAAAGCAATAGCTGCAAAAGTCATTATTTCTAGCATTACATACATATTGAATAAATCACCAGTAAATACAAAACCAATCATACTTGAAGTTAATAATAAAAATAATACATAATATTTTTCTAACCCATTATCATGGCTCATGTATTTTAATGAATAAATTGCTGATAATAACGATGCCCCTGTAATAATTAATGATAAAAATACACCTAATGAATCTATTTCAAGACAAATCCCATAAGCTTTTCCTTCTATAGGAAGCCAATTTCCCATCCAAGTTACTATTACTCCACCCTCAACTAACACTGGCTTAATTAATAATAATACACATATAAACGATACTGTAGTTGCTATAACTGCTAATGCCTTTTTCACTTTTATATATTTTTCTTTAAAAAGCCCAAGTACAAAAGCTAATATAAACGGCGTCATTATCGCAATTATTGGAAGACTATTAATAAATTTAGTACTCACCCTCTAATCCTCCTTATATCATCACTTTCTATACTGTTATAATGCTTATTAATTTTAATAACTATTGATAAAGCAAGTGCAGTAACACAAGCTCCTATTACTATGGATGTAAGAGTTAGTGCTTGAGGAATAGGATCTACAAAATAAGTACTATTATCACTAAATATAGGTGCTGTTCCATTAACTCTGTATCCAATCGAAATTAATAATAGGTTTATTCCTGAATCTAAAATACCCATCCCAATTACTATCTTTATTAGATTTTTCTTCAATACAATTATGGCTAAACCAATAACTATTAATAGAAAAGCTCCAATATAATTAATTGTCATCTACTCCTCCCCCTTCTTATTTAAATTGCTCAACATAATGATTATCAAAAAAGAAATTCCTGCAAAAACTTTAAATCCTACTGCAAAATTCATTAAAAATATACTTCCTGACGAAAATAATTCTCCTGGAGTTCCCTTCTCAAGTATATTTCCAAAAAACACTCCTGAACCTATTAATCCTATAAATGCTAATATTATAAAGCCAAGTGCTCCTAAATCTTCTGCAATTTTAAATGTATTAGAAGCTATTCCATTCTTAACCTTTTTAAATCCATATCCAATATAAATCAATGCAACAGCTCCAGCAATTAGTACTCCACCTTGAAATCCTCCACCTGGTGATAAATGTCCATGTATTATGATATAAAGCCCTAAAGTAAGCAAAATAGGTAAAACTAAATTTGTACAAGAAATTAATATTGAGTCTCTCCTCTTTTTCATATTAGTTCTCCTCCTTTGCTTTCTTCTCTTCTCTTAACACTGCTGCAACACCACAAATTGCAGTGAACAATACTATTGCTTCTCCTAATGTATCATATCCTCTAAAATCAAATACTGTTGCTGTTACTGAATTTATAGCCCCAGTTTTACTCATAGTTTCATTAATAATTATTTGTGATGCATCTCCAAACACTTCTGACTTTGCCCCCATCTTAAATCCAACAAAAGAAAAAATTGCAAGTAATAAAATTAAAATTATATATGCTATTCTTTTTTGCATTTTTCTCCCTCCTTAGTCTTAACCTTATTTAAAGTTATTATAAAGATTACTGGCGTCAATATTGCTCCAACTGCTGCTTCTGCAAGTGCTACATCTGGTGCTTTAAGTATTAAAAATTCTAGTGCTAAAAATGTACCAAGAACAGCCATTGCAATAATACATTGAAGTATATCGTCTAAAAAAAATACACAAAGAGCAGCAATAACTAATCCACATATAACTAAAAAATTAAGTATTTCAAAACTACCCATTTATATCCCTCCTATAATGATCAAACTTCGTTTTATCACTTAACTCTGCTTTATTTTTATATGCAGCTCTTGCCATGGCATGGGCTCCTACTGGATTGCTTATTAATAAAAATACAACTATTATCAATGACTTAATTCCTAATGATGTATTTGATTCACTAAAACCATATATACTACATGCTAAAGCTATTGGCATTGCTCCCATAGTTGCTATATTAGTTGCACTTTGAAGTCTACAAAAAGTATCAGGCATCCTAATTACTCCAACAACGCCGGCTAGTGTAAAGAAGATTCCTATTACTAGTAATATACAAATTATTACTTCTAGTATAGACATTATAATTCCCCCTCTATATACTTAGAAATTAAAACTGTTCCAATAAAACCTAAAAGAGTTATAATAAGTCCAAGATCTAAATACATAGCTCTTTCTTCAATTGCACCAAATAAAATCATTACAATACCTAAAATTATATCTATAGAATCAGCCGCTAAAACTCTATCTATTACATTAGGTCCTTTAAAAACTCTATATACTAAAACTAATGCTAGGATAGCTAATAATATTGCTACTATATAAAATATAGAATTAATATTCATTATTTAAAAAGCCTCCTTACAAAATATTCGAATTTGCCTTTTATTATTTCTGATGCTTCTTTAGTATCTTCTGTAGTCGCATCTATCCAATGAATATACATTGCATTTTTATTATCTTCATCTTCATAAATATCCATTGTTATAGTTCCAGGGGTTAATGTTATGCAATTAGACAACATAGCTAAACCATAATCTGAATTTAAATCTGTAGTTATTTTTACAATACCCGGGTTTATATCTATCTTAGGGGATAATGATTTAATTGCAACACTAAAATTTGCTTTAATCAATTCCCATAAGTATACCGGAATAAATGCTATTAAATTTATTATTCTAAACTTTTTAAACAACCACATTCCATCTTCTCTTGCAAAATATTGACTTGAAAATAGACTAACTATTGCGGCAACAATAGCTCCTACAATAATCTCTTGTGCTCCTAATTTTAAAATATTAAAATCCTGCATTAAAAATAAAATCCAAAACAAATATGATAAAATAAAGGTTCCTAAAAATGCTGTCCATCTTTTCATAAATTATCACCTTCTATATTATATTTTTCTAACTAACCACTCTACGAAAGCTTTTGCTTCACCTTTCTCTAATGAGTTTATTTTAAATATCTGTGAATTAGGATTTCTTAATAATGTCTGATTCCTAACTTCATCTTCATTAAAGTTAAAATATTTTATCATATCATATTTTGTAAGTACTAAGGCATCTGCTTTTGAAAACATTAATGGATACTTTACAACTTTATCATCACCTTCTGGAATACTTAATAATGCAACCTTTAATACCTCCCCAATCTCAAATTCTGCTGGACATACCAAATTCCCTATATTTTCAACTATTATTAAATCTAATTCATTTAAATCAAATTTATTAATAATATTCTTTATTGACATAGCTTCAATATGACAAGCCCCTTGGGTGTTTAATTGAACAACAGGGATTCCTTCATCTTGAATTCTTTTTGCATCTATAGTTCCTTCAATATCCCCTTCAATAACGGCAACTCTTACATCTTTCTTTTTAAGTTCATTAATCAAGTTTAATATAAATGTTGTTTTTCCTGCTCCTGGAGACCCCATAATATTAATCATTTTTACATTGTTATCATTAAGTGTTTTTTGAACTTCCTTGTGACAATCTTCATTCCATTCTAAAATTTGTCTTACAACTTTTATTTCCATATTAATCAACCTCCATTGTATCCAAATAAAACTCTCTTCCCTTTGTAATTTCATATTGCAAACCCTTGCACTTAGGACATTTATAGTCATTCTTACCTATAATGCCTTTATACCCACATTCATTACATTCAATTTCTACTGGTATTTTTTCAACATTAATTTCTGTATTTTCAGCTATTGTTCCTCTTGCTACAATATTAAAGTAGTATGATATACAATCTGGAACTAAGTCTGTTAGCTCTCCAACCTTAATATTTATTTTATTAATCTTTTCAATTTTATGTTTTTCTCCTTCTTCCAGGCATATCTTAAGTAACCCCTTAGTTACAGCTAATTCATGCATATTTTTTCTCCTATCTATCTAAACATGAGAAACATGGATCTATACTTGCAACTATTAACCCTGCATCTGCAATCGTATTATTTTTTAACATAACCGGTACTGTCATTGAATTTTTAAATGTTGGTACATGAATATTAACTCTTCCATTTGTTTGCCCACCGTTTGTTACTACATAATAAGTTACCTCACCCCTTGGGGCTTCAGTAACACTCATATATTCACCTGCTGGCACCTTAGGTATTTTGTTTCCTAAATTAATAGGGCCTTCAGGCATTTTATTTAAAGCTTGTTCAATAATTTTTAAACTTTCTTCAATTTCAATTAACCTTACTACAGCCCTCGAAAATACATCTCCACCATTTGCTAATGCTACATTAAATTCAAAATCTTCATAAGAGTTATATGGCATAGTTTTTCTTACATCAAAATTAACTCCAGATGCTCTTCCATGTGGGCCACATGCCCCATAATTTAAAGCATCATCTTTTGATAAAACTCCAACGCCTTTAGTTCTAGCAGCTATACTTGAATCTTTCGCATATACATTATAGATATTCTTATATTCTTTTCTTAATTCAGCTATAATCTTTATTAATGTTTGTTTTTGATCTCCATCTATGTCTCTACGAGATCCACCAATAATATTCATAGCATAGTTGACTCTATTACCACTTATAACCTCTAGCATATCCATAATTTTTTCTCTTGACGCAAAACACATCATAAATAATGAATCAAATGCAATTATATGTGCAGCTAATCCCAACCATAAATAATGTGAATGTAACCTTTCAAGTTCACTCATAATAACACGAATATATTGACCTCTCTTAGGCACTTCCATACCTGCAATATCTTCTATAGCTAAACAATAAGTCATTGCATGTGAATGAGAGCAAATTCCACATACTCTTTCAACTAGCGTAATTGTTTGAATAAAATTTCTTGTTTCCGTTAATTTTTCTATTCCTCTATGGTTATAACCTATGAATACCTCAGAATCCTTTATAAGTTCTCCTTCAGTAAGAAGCTTAACATGAACTGGCTCTTCTAAAGCTGGATGATAAGGACCTAATGGCAAAATATAACTCATCCCTTCTTCCCCCTCTTATTTATCTTTTAATTTTTTTAATTCATTTAATGGCATTATTAATATTTGCCCCTCACCTTCTTTAAATTCTTCAGGCAAGAACAATCTTCCACTAAATATTAATCCTTCAAATTTTAATGGCATCATTTCTTGAATCTCTTCTTCAAACCACTGTGCACCTTTATATATATTAGTCACAGTTGGTAATATAGTCTCACCTTTAATGTGATAATGTTTCCTAAAATTATCATATTCAAGCGTATACACTACAATATTATTTTTATCTTTATCTACGTATCCATTTATAGCTACTAATCTTCCCTGCTTTTCTCTAACATCTTTTACTTTTGAGATAATTTCTTCTTTATTAATCTCTTCTATTGTAATTTTATTCATAAGACACCTCCCCTTGTCTAAAGTAATATTTTTATATTTTTGCATAATTATTACATATGCTTACCTTATATTATACAAGAGTTTACCTCTTATTTTAATATCATATTCATGTGTTTTAAATTTTATTTTATATTATCTTTCTTTGAATTATTAATTCTATTTTTTGTTTTATATCTATAATTTTTATGCTATAATGACAATATAATTATTGTTAACATAGTATAATTTATAATAAAAGGAGTTTTTGCAATGGGTTTCAAAGATAAAATGACAAAATACTACTCTGATGCATATATGAATAAATATGGAGATAGAATGACAAGTGTATCTGGTACAGTTTTATCAGTTAAAACTGAAACTAAGAGCTTTCTTGGTATTTTTAATAGATTACATGTTTGGCTAGTTGTTAAATCTGATGCTGGTAAGCAAATAGCTAAATGTGAATATAAAAGAAATAGATGGTTTAAAAAGCCAGAATTTATTGACATAAACCAAGGTCACAAAATAATTGTTATGGGTATTAAGGGTGAAAAAGGTAAAGCAAATTCTGAAGTTGTTATAGCTTCAAACATCGCTAACTTAACTACTAGAAAAGACCTTCATCCATTTGACCATAGTCAAATAAAAAAAGCAAGACAACAAGCTACTAAAATGAGAACTAGATAATCAAAAAAGAGTCGAATATACGACTCTTTTTTTTATTTCTTATAATATTTCTTTTTAGCCTTTACACTGATAAAACTAAATTGATTCCTCAATTATTATTGGTTTCAACTCTCTTCTGTGTAAAATATCATACATAATTGGAACTATAAATAAAGTTAAAACAGTAGCATAAGTTAACCCACCAATTGTAACTATAGCCATTGGCTGAATCATATCTGCTCCCATTCCAATTCCCATAGCTAAGGTAGATAATCCTAAAATAGTTGTTAATGCAGTCATTAATATTGGTCTAATTCTTGCTTTTCCAGCTTCAATTAATGCCTCCTTCTTTTTCATCCCACCTAATCTCAACTGATTTACATAATCTACAAAAACAATACCATTATTAACAACTATTCCTGCAAGCATTAAAAAACCTAATATTGAAATCATATTTAATTCAAATCCTGTAATAATTAATGCTAAAAATCCTCCTGTAAATGCAAGTGGAATAGTAAATAGTACTATAAATGGTGATAGTAAAGACTGAAATTGTGCTACCATAATTAAATATATAAATACTATGGCCATTGCAATCATAAGTATTAAATCCCCAAAAGCTTGTTTCATTGAATCACTTTCTCCACCAATTTCAATAGTATACCCTTCAGGCAATTCATATTTATCTATTTCTTTTTCTACAGCTTTACTCACATTTCCTACATTATGTTCTGCATCAATAGCTGCACTTACAGTAATAGCTCTAGTTTGATTAATATGATTAATTGAAGATAATCCATTTTCTTCACTAATTGTTGCAATTTCACTTAATGCAATTTTTTCTTCATTGCCATTCTTAGTTCCTTTAATTTCAAGATCCTTAATATTATCTCTTTTCAAAGTATTATTACTATCTTTTGCTATTATTACTGGATAATCACTAGAATTTATACTTAATGAAGTTGAAGTTGTTTCTAATGATATCTCTTGCGCTACAGCCTGATAAACTTGTGCTACCGTTAATCCATATTCCATAGCTTTATTTTTATCAACAGTTATCCTTGTTTCTAAAGAGGTATCTTCTTGTCCATTAGATACTTCAATTGTACCATCTACTTTACTAATTATATCTGCTATATCATTAGCTATTTCTTTAATCTTATCTAAATCATCACCTTCAACAGAAAGACTTATTCCAGATCCCCCCAAAGCAGACATATCCATAGTTGAAGTAGTTACATTAATTTCACAATTTAAATCTTTTGTTTTATCTTCAATTAATTTCCCAACCTCTTTGCTTGATAGTTTTTTATCATCTTTTAAAATTACATAAAGTGAAATTGATTTACTATCTCCTCCACCCATTAAGCTCATAGAACTTGAATTTTGCATTGCCCCTATAGTATCAACATCATCAATTTCAGAAATCCTATCAATAATTGTATTACTCATCTCTCTTAAATCAGTAGTTTTTGTATCATTATCCATAGTCATACTAACAGAAATTTGAGTACTATCCATTTCAGGCATAAGAGAACTTCCTCGTGATATTGAAATTACTGTACTACTAACAAGTAATACAACAACCAAAATTAGAAATATTGGCTTATATCTTAATGCAAATTTAAGTGCTTTACTATATATTTTTATAAATTTATTAAAAAATTTGTGCTCTTTTTCCACTGTTGTTTTAAGCATCGTAGATGACATAGTAGGTACTAATGTTAATGCTACAATTAAGCTGGCTATTAACGAATATGCTATAGTTAATCCCATATCAGTAAATAACTGCCTAGATATACCTTCAGTAAATACTATAGGTAAAAATACACAAATGGTAGTTAATGTTGATGCTAAAATTGCTCCTGCAACTTGAGTTGATCCCTTAACAGCTGCTTGAATTGCTGACATACCTTCATTTCTTAATCTATATATGTTTTCTATAACAACAATACTGTTATCAACTAACATACCAACACCTAATGCTAAACCAGCTAATGATATAACATTCATTGTTACACCGCTAAAATACATCATTACTAATGCAAATAATAAACTTATTGGAATACTAAAAGCAATAATTATTGTTGGTTTTATATTTCTTAAAAACAGTAATAATATAATTATTGCTAATATACCACCTAAAATTAAATTGCTTAATACAGAATGAATAACGATATTAATATATATTCCTTGGTCTTCTAGTGCTGTAATATGCATATCCTGATTATTTTTTTGTAATTCCTCTATTGTATCATTAATTTTATTGGATACTTCTGATGTAGAGTAGGTGCTTTGCTTTTGAAAAGATAATATTATTCCATCATTGCCATTTATCTTAGCATACATTTCATCCGAGTTATCTGTATATGAAACTTCAGCAATATCCTTTAAATATATATCTCCTACTCCTTCAACATCAATATTAAATAATAAAAGATTTTCTAACTCCTCTAATGAAGTTAATTCATCTCCTACTTTAACCAAATATTTTTCTTCATCTTCTTGAATGTATCCTGCTGGCATTGAAAAATTTTCTGCCTTTAGAATATTTGATATAGTTGATGCCGAAAGTGCTTCTCCTATACCTGCATTCTTATATACTTCATCCCTTGAAGCTTCGAATTCTTTTATGCTTTTGTTTAGTTCTGCTTCACTATTTGTAAGTTGTGCAGAAGCTTTACTTAATTCTTGATTTAAAGTTAACTTACCTAATTCTAGTTCTTTTTCCTTATCAGCTAATCCTGTAAGTTGTGTTTCTAATTCACCCTTTTTAGTAGTAATCTCTGAAATTCCTGAATTAATTGCCTCTAACCCACTAGTTAATTCATTTAGTAATTCTTGCTCCTTTTCAGATATTTCAATTCCTACTCCTTGTTGTGCTTCTAAGAACTTGTCCAACAAGTTCTTTTTCTGTTCTATATCAGCCTTTTGATTTTCTAAATCATTTTGAGCTAATAATAAGCTATTAATTGCTTCAATTAATTGTGTTTTACCACTTTCTAAAGCTGCACTTGCTTCTGCAAGCTGTGCTGTTTGCTCTTTTCCCTGAGTTTCTAACTGATTCTTTCCTGATTCTAATTGATTCTTTGCATCATCTAATTGTGCTTTTCCTTCTGCTAACTTTTCATCAACACTAGCAAGCACCTTATTATTAATTGAATCAATTTTTTCTTGATTTAATTGGATCTTTATTTTTTCTTCCACTAACCCTGTTGAATTTACTGACGCTACCCCATCAATTTTTTCAAAGGCCGGAATAACTGTTTCATTTACAATCTTAGTTACTTCCTTTGTATCTAATCCATTAACATCTATGCTTGCAACCATTATAGGTAACATATCTGGATTCATCTTCATTACCATAGGTGATTGAACATCATCATCAAACTGAGCTTGAGCTAAGTCAATGTAACTATTCATTTCAATTAAGATACTATCCATATTAACACTTTGTTCAAACTCTAAAATTATAATACTTGAATTTTCACTAGAAATACTATTTATATTCTTAACTCCACTTGTTGTTGCAAGTGATTGTTCTAGTGGCTTAGTAACTGCAAGTTCTACCTTTTCAGGGCTTGCCCCTGGATATGTTGTCATAACAACAACATATGGTAAGTCCATACTCGGCAATAAATCTGTAGTCATTTTTGTAAATGATATTACGCCTAGTAATACAACTAATATTACTGAAACGAAAACTGTAAATGGTTTTTTAACACTAAATTTTGAAAGCATTATTACCCTCCTATTATTGGCATATTAAGTTAATTTTAACTTTACAGCACAATAATTTCAAGGAAGTTACTAATTTATAACTATTTATTTACAATTTTCACATTTAAAATCTTTTCCACTTTCGTTTACTGTTCCACTATTAATTATTTTACTTCTAGCTAAAGTTCTACATGTACTCTTAGAATGATATGTTTTTCCATTAGGTGTCCAATATACAATCTCTTCTTGATTTAATAAATTATCATTATTTTCATCTATTAAATCAAGTATGTTGCTTTCTTCACTTTCTACGCAAGTTTTCTCTTCACCTTTTTCGTTAATTTCTACATTTATTTCATCATGCTCAATTTCTTTTACTTTTATTTCATTTTCTTGTGCTTCTATTTGACTTTCTTTTAAATCATTCTCATTTTCTATTAATATACTATTATGTAAATTATCTTTCTCTTTATTAATATGTCTTTCTTTAATACTTTCTTCTCTATTATCTATCTTACTATCTTTATCTTTATTTTTATCTTCTTTAAAAATTCCTAAAGGTAAAAACTTTACTACCTGTACTTTAAAACTTCCTCTTAAAATTTCATTTCCATACATAACTATAACAATTAGTACTATTACTAAAAATATTATAAATACAGCCATATACTTTTCTCCTAACATAATTATCTTATAAACTCTACTTCGACATTAAATAAAATTATTCTCTCTTATTATTATATAAAATATATAATACTTTTAAATAGTTTTTTCTTTCTTTTATATATAAATCTTTTAATATCTACTAAAAATTAAAAGAACTACCCTACAGTAGTTCTTTTAATTTTATTAATGTATTCTTCTCACGATTTTATAAATGACTATATTTTTCATTATAATTAAAGGTTTATATGCACATATGCCAAACTAAAATACCACTAATTCAGTTCCTTCAATTGCCTTATTAACCATTTCTTCTACATCAAGAACAGATTCAGCTTTTCTCATAGCTTCTAACTGTGGCTTAGTTTTAGGATGTTTTGGAACAAATATTGTACAACAATCTTCATATGGTAATATTGAAGTATCATATGTACCTATTTCCTTGGCAATATCCATTATATCTCCTTTATCCATGGCAATTAATGGTCTAAATACAGGTCTATCAGCGCAATCAGTACTAACTATTAAACCTTCCATAGTTTGACTTGCTACTTGCCCAATACTTTCTCCACTTGAAATTGATTGTACTCCATACTTTTCAGCTAAAGTACATGCACATCTCATCATGAATCTTCTCATTAATATAGTTAATTCATCTTGTCTGCATTTTTCCATTATATCTAATTGGATTTCTGTAAATGGAACTATGTATAAATTAACTCTTTCTGTATAATTTGAAAGTATTTTAGCTAATTCCTTAACCTTATCCTTGGCTCTCTCTGAAGTATATGGATGACTGTGATAATATACACAATTTAACTCTACTCCTCTTCTAGCCATTAAATATCCAGCTACTGGAGAATCAATCCCACCTGATAGCATTAACATAGTGCTACCATTCATTCCATATGGTAATCCCCCAACACCTTTTATTTTATCTTTGCTTGTAAATACATATGCCTTTTCTCTTATTTCTATATTTACTAAACATTCAGGGTTTTTAACATCTACATCTAAACCTTCACCAAAGTGATGAAGTACATAGCCACCAACATCTCTTGATGTTTCAATAGAGTTTAATTGGAACTTTTTATTTGCTCTATTAGTTTCAATTTTAAATGTTTTAGGATTAGCTTCCTTAACTTTTTTTAATGCTTCTTCTTTAATGGCAGTTAAATCTCTTTCTACTTGAGTAACTATACAAACTTCTGCAACACCAAATACTTTTCTTACTCTTTCTACTGCTGCTTCTATATCATCAGCTTTTATAAAGCCTCTACCTTGATCTGTTACAAATTCAAATTGTAATCCTGAAAGCTTTTTTTCTATATTTTCCTTTAACTTTCTTTCAAATTTCCCTCTATTTAATCCTTTTAAAAATATTTCTGAAGCATACTTCACTAAAATTAACTTATTATTCATCTTTTTACTCTCCTTAAAAACATTAATGACTTTTTCAAAACATTAATTGTATAATCTACTTCTTCTTTTGTATTTTCATATGAGAAAGAAAACCTAATAGCTGATTCCACTTCTTTGTTAGTTAACCCTAGAGCCTTTATTACGTAACTTCCATGAGCCGCACTAGTTTTAGACGTGCATGCTGATCCGGTTGCTACAAAAATATTTTCCTCTTCTAATAAATGCAATAACACTTCAGCTCTAACTCCTAAAAATGAAACATTTAAAATATAAGGGCTATAGCCATCAATCTTGCTATTTATTCTAATATCCTTAATTTCTTCTAATCTTTCAATAAAATATTTTTTTAACTCTAAAGTTTTATCGTATCTTTCATCCATATTCTCAAAAGTAATTTTAGAAGCCTTTTCAAATCCTATTATTGCTGGTAAGTTTTCTGTTCCTGCTCTATAACCTTTTTCCTGTCCACCACCAGAAATTAAAGAATTTAATACAATGCCTTTTTTTATATAAACAAATCCTGCACCCTTTGGTCCATGAATTTTATGCGCTGCTGTTGTTAAAAAATCAATTTTAGCTTTATTAACATCAATAGGTAATTTTCCATAAGCTTGAACTGCATCTACATGAAATTTAGCTCTTGAACTTCTTTCTTTAATTAAATTTCCTATTGCTTCAAGATCTTGAACAACACCTATCTCATTATTAACATGCATAATTGATACTAAAACTGTATCTTTATTAATAGCTTCTTCTAAATCTTCTAATGAAATTCTTCCTTCACTATCAACATCTAAATATGTAATTTTAACACCTTTCTCTTCTAGATATTTACACGTACTAATTATTGAATGATGCTCAAAAGCAGTCGTTATTAGATGATGACCTGGTTTTAATAAACCTTTTAATATAAGGTTATTACCTTCACTTCCACCAGAGGTAAAGTAAATTTCATCTTTATTGCATTTAATGGTAGATGCAAAATACTCTCTAGCTTCATTTAATCGCTTTTCACATTTCATTCCAATTTTATGTAATGATGATGGATTGCCAAAGTACTCTTTCATACCTTTGCTTACTTCATCTATAACTTCATCATAAGGCATAGTAGTAGCACTATTATCAAAATATACATTCATTGACAATCACTCCTTTCTTTTAGTATTTACATCATAAGTTAAGTTTAACAGTTTATAAATTGAAGTTACAACTTTCACATTAGAAAAAGTTGTTTCATATTAATTTTACATTCTATCAAAATAAACCTCTTAGGTCAATCTAATATTCAGAATGACCTAAGAGGCTATTATATTATATTTTATTCCATAGCTATAAATTCTACTCTATCTACATATTCTAGACTTTTTAAATCTTCTAGCATTTCACTTAATTCAATTTTCATTGATGATATATCAATAGTTAAACTTAAATTAGCTAAATTATTAATTGGAATACCTTGATCAATTGTTAGTATATTTCCATCATGCTCTGAAATAAAGTTAAGTATATTTGAAAGAACTCCCTTTTGATGCCCAATTATCATATTAAAAGTTGCCTTTCTCCCATTAGACATTTGAGAAAACTCAAACACATAATCCTTATACTTATAATAAACACTTCTGCTTATTCCAGCTAACTTAGTAGCTTCAGTTACTTCTTTTACCTTACCTTCTTGTAAGATTTTTTTTGTTGTAATCACTTTTTCATATACTTCTGGCAAAACCTTTTTATCAATAACTAAATAGTCTCCGTTCATGCTTATTCACCCTTCAAAATTTTTGCCCCATTTTTATCAATCATTAATTCTTTGATATCCCAATTAAAATTATTTTCTTTAATAAACTTTGAAATTTCATTTACAAAACTTAAATCATTTTTATCTACTATTGACATTAAAGTTGGACCTGCACCACTTAAAAAGCATGCAAAAGCTCCTAACTCTATGACCTTATTATAAATCTCATCAAAATTCTCGATAAGTCTGCTTCTATATTGTTCATGAATCCTGTCCTTAGTTGCTTCTCTTAATAAAGAATATTTCCCATTTGAAAATGCAGATATTAATAAGGCAGCCCTTCCTATATTATAAACACAATCTTTAAATGGAATTTCTTTAGGCAATATTGCCCTTGCTTTCTCTGTTAAAAGTTTAACCCTTGGAACTAATGCAATAAACTTAATACCTTCTTTAATTTCTATACAATTATATAATGGCTTATTACTCTCTGTCATTACTGTAGAAACTAGTCCTCCAAAGATAGCTGGACACACATTATCTGGATGACCCTCAATATCAACTGCTAAACTTAATATTTCGTCTTTATTTATCTCTTTTCCCATTAATGCAAAAGCCCCTATTAATCCTGCTACTATACAACTTGAACTAGAACCTAACCCCCTAGATATTGGGATATCCTGTCTTATTATTTTAATCCCTAATCCTTTAAATTTAAAGTTATATTTATCAAAAACTTTTTTAATAGCCATATAAATTATGTTATCTTCATTTTGGAATTCTTCTTCAACACCTTCAAAAAACAATCCATTTTCATCTTTTAGTGAAAATTCATATTCATTATATATGCTTAAGGAGATTCCCAGCGAATCAAAACCTGGCCCCAAATTGGCTGATGTCGCTGGTACTATTACCCTAATCATTTTTACTCTCCTTTAAAAATTCAAGTAAAATATCTTTCATTTTTTCCTTATCACATACATTATTATGAAGAATTTTTTTATTATTTAATCCTACTAGATTCTTAGGAATTTCAATATTAGTATACTCATTTAATAACTTTAATATTTCAAAATCATCTTTGTTACTAACATCTAATTCTAAGGCATTACAAATACTTCTTGGGAATTTATAAGGACTTGCAGTAGATGCTATCAATGCTTGTCTATTATCCCCAGTTTCTTTTCTATACTTATTAAAAACTACATATCCAACTGCAGTATGTGTATCCATAAGGTATTTTTTATTATTATAAACATTCTTAATTGCTTCATACACTTCATCTGTATTTGCATAATTTCCATAAAAATCACTTAAAAATGCTTTACTTTCACTTGAAATTGAATAAACTCCTTTTTCATTCAATTCATCCATAAGCTTTTTAGTTTTTTTAGCATCTCTATTATTTGCTTCAAATATTAATCTTTCCAAATTTGAAGATACTAAAATATCCATTGATGGAGATTCTGTTAATATTAACTCTCTTCTTCTATCATATAGCCCTGTATTTAAGAAATCTGTTAATACATTATTTTCATTAGATGAACATATTAACTTACCTATAGGTAGCCCCATTTTTTTACCATAATAAGCTGCTAATATGTTTCCGAAGTTCCCTGTTGGAACTACTATATTTATTTCATCGCCCTCTTTTATTTTTTGCTTATTGACTAAATCAAAGTAACCATAAAAGTAATACACTATTTGTGGTACTAGCCTTCCAATATTAATTGAATTAGCTGAAGATAATAAAAAGCCCCTATTTTTTAATTCTTCTCTAAATTCAACATCCCCAAATATTTTCTTAACTCCACTTTGCGCGTTATCAAAATTGCCCCTAATTCCGATTACCTTAACGTTATTACCTTCTTGAGTTACCATTTGTTTTTCTTGAATTGCACTTACGCCATTTTCTGGATAGTAAACCACAACTTTAAAACCATCAACATTACTAAATCCCTGTAATGCTGCTTTTCCTGTATCACCTGAAGTTGCAGTTAATATTACTATTTCTTCTTTAATATTATTTAATTTCTTTGCTTTCTTCATTATTTGTGGTAAAAAAAGAAGTGCTGCATCCTTAAAGGCAGATGTTGGTCCATGATACAACTCTAAAAAATCATTTTCTTCTCTTACTGAGAATTTACCATTATAAGCTCTGTCTATAGCCCCTTTTAAATTTTCTTCTCCTATGTCTCCAAAAAATTCTTTTATAACTTCATATGCTAGCTCAATATAAGAAAGCCCCATTTTCTTTTTTAGCCTGTCATATACCTCTGGAAATTCATTTGGAACATATAATCCACCATCATTCGCAATACCCTTTATAATTGCTTCCGAGGATGAAATTGCTCCCTCCTCTCCTCTTGTACTTATAAAATTCATTTTTGCACCCCCTACTTTTTTATTTATGTACTCACCCTTTATTTCCATTTTAAAGCAAGAATTACCATAAGAAAATTTTACCATGTATTCCTATGATGCACAACTGTTTTTTTCTTGTAAACATTTTAATTTTAATATTTTTTTCTTTTAATTTTAAGCTTCTACTTTTGAACAAAAATTTCCTGATTATAAAAACATATAATCAGGAAATTTTTTGCTATTATTATTTTTTAGACTTAATTAATAAATATACACTATTAATTAAGAAAATTACTCCTGAGAAGAATAATACCAATAACCATTGTCCTAAATTTAATGCTACAGTATTAAAAATACTACTCAATAAAGGAATATATAATATACAACATATCATTGATATAGAAACTAATACAGCTCCTAATAAATATATATTACTAAATATATTTATTTCAAATATTGAATGCCTTTCTGATCTACATTCAAATACATGTAAAAGTTGTGACATAACTAATGTACATAATGTAATAGTTCTACAAGTTGCTAAATCCATCCCGTAATATCTTCCTGACATAAATGATAATAAAGTACAAATACCAATTAGACATCCTCTTACTATTATTTTTTCCCAAAGTCCTCTAGCAAAAATACCTTCATTTTTATCTCTAGGTCTTTGTCTCATTATATCTTTATCAGGAGGGTCAACTCCTAACGCAATAGCTGGTAATCCATCTGTAGCTAAATTAACAAATAAAATTTGAATTGGAGTAAGTGGATTTGGTAAATAAAATAATGATGCCAAGAACATTGTTAAAACTTCACCTAAATTACATGATAATAAATATCTTATAAACTTTCTTATATTATCATAAATTACTCTTCCTTCTTCAACTGCTGCAACAATAGTAGCAAAGTTATCATCTATTAATACCATTGCTGCAGCTTCCTTAGTTACATCAGTACCTGATATACCCATAGCAACACCAATATCAGCTTCCTTTATGGCTGGAGCATCATTTACACCATCACCAGTCATAGCAACAATATTATTATTCTTTTTAAATGCTCTAACAATTCTTAACTTATGATTAGGAGATACTCTAGCAAATACCCTTATTTTATTTACCTTTTTAACTAGTTCATCATCAGACATTTTTTCTAATTCATCTCCAGTTATTGCTTGATCATCAGAATTACAAATATTAATACTTTTCGCTATAGCTAAAGCTGTATTTTTATGATCCCCTGTAATCATTATAGGTTGAATTCCTGCCATCTTACATTTTAAAACTGCATCTTTAACTTCTACTCTTGGTGGATCCATGCTACCTGCAACACCTAAAAACACTAAATTACTTTCTACAGATTCACTTTTAACTATATGTTCTTCCTTATATGCAGCTGCTATACATCTTAATGCTCTATTAGACATAGCTTCTATATAGTTATATATTTGCTTTTTCTTTTGAGCTGTTAATGGCTTTATTTTACCGTTTTCTAATACAAAATTACATCTTTCTAATACCCTTTCTGGAGCTCCCTTCATGTAACAAGTTTCTTTTCCGTGCTCATTCATTATAACGGTCATCATCTTTCTTGTAGAATCAAAAGAAATCTCATAAACTCTCTTACTTTTTGTTACAAATTTTTCTAACTCTTTAGGATCTTTATAAAATGCCTTTACCAAAGCTGTTTCTGTAGGATCTCCCATAACAGCCTTTTCAATATCTTTTATTTCGTAATTATAATTTGCATCATTACAATAAATAAATGCCTCTTTTAATTTTTCACAATCATTAAGTTTTTCTTTATCTAATTCATATATTTTACCATTAGCTAATATTTCCTTAACAGTCATTTTATTTTGAGTCAATGTTCCTGTTTTATCTGAACAAATTACAGATGTACATCCTAACGTTTCAACTGCTGGTAATTTTCTAACTAATGCATTTCTCTTTAACATCCTGCTAACACCTAATGCTAAGGCAACAGTAACTATTGCCGCTAATCCTTCTGGTATAGCTGCAACTGCTAATGAAACTCCTAAAAGGAACATTTCTGTTATATCATTTCCCCTTATTATTCCTAAAACAGTAACTATTACGCATACTGCAATACACATTACAACTAGAATTTTACCTAAAGAATCTAATCTTTCTCTTAGAGGTGATTTTTCTTCTTCTATATTATCTAAAAGGTTAGCTATTTTCCCCATTTCTGTCTTCATTCCAATAGCATCTACTATTATTAACCCTCTACCTTTTAGAACTATCGTCCCCATAAATCCTGCATTTTTCCCTTTAACTGTATCCTTTGAAATACCAACTGATTCGCCAGTTAATAATGATTCATCAACTACCATATTGGCTGCATCAATAAATGTTCCATCTGCTGGAATCCTATCACCGGCTTCCAATACAACTAAATCACCTATTGTTAACTCTTTTGAATTAATAACTTTAATATTCCCATCTCTAATTACCTTACAGGTTGGCGCCGCCAACTCTTGAAGCGCTTCTAATGACTTTTCTGTCCTAAACTCCTGAACAAATCCTAATATTGCATTTACAATTACAATAATAAGTATTGTTACTGCATCGGCCTTGTCCCCTATAAATCCTGATATAATAGTTGCACCTATTAATACCCATACTAAGAAATCATTAAATTGAGATAAAAAAATTAAAATCGGTGACTTTTTCTTATTATGTTTAAGTTCATTTAACCCGTAAGTTTTAATTCTTTTTTCTGCTTCTCTAGTACTTAATCCCCTAGTAAATTCTTTTTCCTGTATCACCCTTTTTCCTCCTCTTTAAGAACTCTTGTATATATATATTAATGTTTATGTAATACTATGAATAATTAAGTAAAATTTATACTTTCTATACATAACATTTTTATTTACAAATTCCCCTTGGAAATATAGAATAGTAGTATGCGAAAATATGTAATAAACTGAATTCTTAGCTTAAGATGGAATTTTAACTTCATCTTAAGGTTAGAGTTCGTTATCTAGGGGTATGTACGTTGTTATATTCCACCTGAAAAGGTAGGAGTGTTACAACGGCTAGCCATCAGATAAAATCTTTTATACTTAAATATACTTAGGAGGCGTATTGCATGAAAGATATAATTTATGTAACTGGTCATAAGAATCCAGACTCAGACTCAATATGTGCAGCTTACGCATATGCTGAATTCAAAAACAAAATTGGTGACGTTGAAACTGTTGCTTGCAGACTAGGTAATCCTAATCAAGAAACTCAATATATATTAGATTACTTCAATGCTGAAGCTCCAAGACTTTTAAAAACTGTTAAATTAAAGGTGGAAGACTTACAATTTGATAACATAAGTCCTGTATCTCCTGAAATCTCATTAAAAACAGCTTGGAGTATAATGAGAGATAAAAATATTAAAACTTTACCTGTAGCAGATGAAAATGATCATCTTTTAGGAGTACTAGCAGTATCTAATCTTACATCTTGTTATATGGATATCTGGGATAACAGAATCTTAGCTAAAAGTAATACAACATTAGATAATATTATCGATACTTTATCTGCTAAAGTTTCTTACGTTAATGAAAAAGTAACTCACTTCCCTGGTAAAATAGTTGTTACAGCTATGCAACCTGATACAATGTCTGGTCATATAGACGAAGGTGACATTGCTATAGTTGGTGATAGAGAAGAAGCTCAAGCAGCATTAATAAAACTTAATATTTCATTAATGATTGTAACTGGTGGATATGCTCCATCTGAAAAAATAGTAAGCTTAGCTAAAGAACATGGAGTAACTATAATAGTAACTCAACATGATTCATTTACTGCTTCAAGACTTATAGTTCAAAGTATCCCTGTTGGATATGTTATGGTTAAAGAAAACATAGTTTCTTTCACAACTGATGATTTAGTTGATGATATAAAAGGAATTATGACTGAAACTAGATTTAGAAGCTATCCTGTTTTAGATCAAAACGGAAGAGTTGTTGGTACTGTTTCTAGATACCACTTAATTTCTAACCACAAGAAAAAGGTTATTCAAGTTGACCACAACGAAAGAGGTCAATCTGTTGATGGATTAGAAGATGCAGAAGTTTTAGAAATCATCGACCACCACAGAGTTGCTGATATTCAAACAAACAATCCAATTTACTTTAGAAATGAACCAGTTGGAAGTACATCAACTATAGTTGCTAAATGCTTCTTTGAAAGTGGAATAAGACCTTCAAGAAAAGCTGCAGGACTTTTATGTGGTGCAATAATTTCTGATACATTATTATTCAGAAGTCCAACTTGTACTCCACAAGATCAATATATCTGTAAGAAGCTTGCTGAAATTGCTGATATAAACATTGAAGAATTTGCAAAAGAAATGTTTAAAGCTGGTACTTCATTAAAAGGTAAAACAGTTGAACAAATCTTCAACTCTGACTTCAAGCCATTTACTATCGAAGATACTAAAGTAGGTATAGCTCAAGTTAATACAATGGATATTGAAGGATTCATGCCTTTAAAAGAAGAAATGTTAAACTACATGGATCAAAAAGCTAAAGAAGCTGGATTAGATATGGTTATGTTATTATTAACAGACATATTAAACGAAGGTTCTGAAATACTAGTTACTGGTAATAAACCTGAAATAGTAGAAAAAGCTTTCAATGTTACATTAAAAGATAAGGGTGCATTCCTTCCAGGAGTTCTTTCAAGAAAGAAACAAGTTGTACCACCAATAACTAATGCTATAACATCTTAATTAACATAATTTTATATAGTTTAAATAAGAAATAAGGTGTATCTTAAAAGATACACCTTATTTTTTACTCATTATCAATTACAACACCTAATTTAGTTGAAATTATAGTATTAAGTTTATTTATTGAAAATGTTAATGTAAGTATTTGCTTTTCTAGCCTTATTAGTAAATATGCACTAATAGCTACTGGAAACCCAACATTTGCAATTAAATTAATAAGTTCACTTATCTCCATAAACTCTCCCCCTAAAATTTGATTACACTTAATATATATCCTGAAACTATTATTTTTTTGAAAAGCTTTATTATATTTTATAAAAAGTAAAACTATTCTCCGTGATATGAAGTATTTTTTCATTTATCATATAATATTTTTTCAATATTTATAAATGCTAAAATAGGAGTTTCAATAATCGAAGCTCCTATTTAAAGTTTAAAGTCTCTATTATACTTTTATGTTTTAAATCTGCTATATTTATTTTAAGTACCTTACACCACATTTGTACAAAATACCCTAATCCTAATGCTGTAATTATAGTTCCTAATCCAACACTTCCTCCTAAGATCCATCCTAAAATTAAAGCTCCTATTTCAATACTTCCCCTTACTACCTTAACTGGTTTTTTAGTAATTTTAGTTAATGCTGTCATCAATCCATCTCTTGGTCCACATCCTGATTCACAACTTAAATAAATACAAGTTCCAAGACCTAATAAAAGCATTCCAATTATAAGCATTATTATTCCTATAAATAAATTATGTACAACTGGTATTAATTTACTCATCGTTATTAAATCTATAAATACTCCAATAAAAATTGTATTTAATATAGTTCCTATACCTATTTTTACCCCTAAAAATACACTAGCAATAACAACAACTACTCCCACTACAATATTTGCTTGTCCCATTGTAATAGGAATTACATTGGTTATCCCTTTATGTAATACATCCCATGGTGATAGACCTAAGTTAGCATTTATCATAAATACTATTCCTAATGATGCTAGAAAAAATCCACCCATAAGCTTAAATAAAACAAACAAATACGTATTAACTTCTTTTTTTAAATTTAATTCCATAGCCCCATCCCTCTTTTAATAAAAATGCCTTATCTCTTTCCTTCTAAAAGCTCATTATATGCTTTCATAAGCTTTCTCAAGGTGATATTATTCACATCAAGTTTTATATTATTAACAAATGCTATTGGTAATATCTTAGGAGAAGTGCCCGAAATAAACATTGCATCTAACTTATCAATATCTTCTGACTTTATATCAACTTCTTCAAATTCTATTCCTATTTCTTTAGCAATATCTATTATTTTATCTCTTGTTATTCCCTTTAAAACAGCTTCTGCTTTTGCAGTAATAAGTTTTCCATCTTTAATAGCAAATATATTAGATTTACTACCTTCTGTTATTAATCCATTCCTATCAACTAATATTGCTTCAAAAGTATTTGATTTTTTTATTTCCTCTGTTACTTTTGCTCTAAAATTGTCATTTACTATTTTTGCATTTGGATTTTCTCTTTCTCCATAATAAAGAATAGTTTTTACACCTTCAGTATATAATTCATTACTTGGATAAGAATGCTTTATATAATATATTTTTAAATTCTTTGAAGCAGTATTATAAGTGATTTTAATATTTCCTAATACATTATCATTCTTTTTAATAACCTCATTAACCTTTTTTTCTACATCTTCAGTGTTAAATGGAAATTCCATATTTATAAGTGCAAAAGATCTTTTCATTCTTTCAATATGATCTTTTAAAAACACAGCTTTTCCATTAATCACTCTAAGAACTTCATATATTATACTACCTTTTTCACTATCTTCATTAAATTCATTTACGTCTTCTATTTTTTCATTATTTAAATAAAACTTATTTATAGCTTCCATAAAAATTACACTTCCTTTGAAGATTTATATTACTTCCATTTTAATATTTCAATTTCATGATGCTTCTTATAGTTTATTAAATATGGATTTCCAACTAAATCTAATAATGGCTTATCTGAAAGAGAATCTGAAAACATATATGAGTTTTTAAAGTCTGCTTTAATATTTTTTTCTTTTAAAACTTCATTTAGTCTCTTAACCTTTTCTTCTCCTTTGCAGTTGTTTCCATCCATTTTTCTTACAAATTTTCCACCTTCAAAAGCAAATTTAGTACCTATTATTAAATCTACTTCCTTAATAGCATAAAATTCTTTAATATAAAATTCTGGCGATGCTGATATAAGAATTACCATGTACCCTTCATTTTTTAATTTCTTTATCATATCAACAGCATCTTTATAAAGTATACTACTTAATCTTTCATCATAAAATGATTTTGTAAGTTTTGCTAAGTCCTTTTCATCTATATTATCTATAAACTTTAAGAAACATTCCTTAACTCTTCTTTCATCATATACTTTTATACTATACATAAGCCCTGAATATAAAGCCCTTGGTAAAAATTTTATGTTTTTAATATCCTTAGAAACAAGATATTTAAAAAACTCCATTAGTGTTTCTTTTCTTGTTATTGTATAATCTATATCAAATATCGCTAACTTTTCCACGTTTATCCTCCATCATATATGAAGGGCTGAGCATTTAAACCTGCTACAGCCCCAATTATCTAATTCAACTTTTTTGACAATTATAAATTGTTACACTCATGCCATTTTTTAAAGCAGTGCTAACAACTAACCCACTCTTAGATAATGAATTTTAATCTTCCTTTGAAGTTAAAACTCCACCTAAAGCTAAGAATTCAGCTTATCTACAAATTTTTTAATTCTCATAAGACCTTCTTTGATTGCATCTAAAGAAGTTGCATAAGACACCCTTACATAGTGATCTAATCCAAAGGCCTTACCTGGAATAACTGCTACCTTTTCACATTCTAATAGCATAGCTGAAAAATCCATAGAATCATTTAATATTTGTCCATTAATTTCTTTTCCTAAACACTTTTCTATATTAATCATAATATAAAAGGCACCTTTAGGTTTAATTATACTTAAATTATTGATACCTTCAATTGTATCTACCATATAATTTCTTCTTTTTTCAAATTCGCCAATCATCTCATTTACTTTATCTTGCGGGCCATTCAAAGCCTCAACTGCTGCATACTGAGTTATTGAACAAACATTTGAAGTTACATGACTTTGAATACTTGTCATTAATTTTGCTATCTTTTCACTTGCACCACAATATCCTATTCTCCATCCTGTCATTGCATATGATTTAGATAAACCATTAATAACAATAGTTCTTTCATATGCATCTTGTGAAATACTTGCAATACTTATATGCTTTTCTCCATCATAAATAAGTTTTTCATACATTTCATCAGATACAATTATAAGGTCATGTTCTTTAGCAAAATTTGCAATCACTTTTAATTCATCTGCACTATATATAGTTCCAGTAGGATTATTAGGTGTGTTTAATACAATAGCCTTTGTTTTATCACTAACTACATTTTCTAAGTTTTCCTTAGTAAATTTATAATCTGATTTTTCATCACTTTTTACAAATACAGGCTTTCCATCTGCTAATTTAATAAGCTCTGGATAACTAACCCAATAAGGAGTTGGTACAATTACTTCATCACCAGGATTTAATATAGCTAAAAAAGTATTAGCTAGGCTTTGTTTTGCTCCTGTTGAAACAACTATTTGTGATGGTTTATAAAATAATCCATTATCCTCTTTGAATTTTTTACAAATTGCTTCTCTTAATGGTAATATCCCATTTACACTAGTATACTTAGTATTTCCATCATTCATTGCTTTGATAGCTGCGTCAATTATATTTTTAGGTGTATTAAAATCTGGCTCCCCAGCTCCAAAACTAATAACATCTACTCCATTTTCTTTCATCTCTTTAGCTTTCGCTGTAATTTCTAAAGTTACTGATGGTTCAATTCTTTGTGCTTTTTTTGATAATTCCATTTGTTTGCCCCCACTATCTCTTATTATTAAATTTAATAAATTTCTCTAAACACTCTTCATTTAATCCACAACTGCCAATAGATATACACTCATTACCTACAGGTCTTCCATGATAATCGCTTCCTCCAGTTACACATAGTTTATATTTTTTAGATAAGTTATAAAATTTATTAACATCTCCTTGTGTATGACTAGGATGATATACCTCAACACCTTTTAACCCAAAACATTTCAATTCTTTTAATATATTTTCAACTTCAAGTTTTCTATATATTTGTCCAGGATGTGCTAAAATAGGCACTCCACCAGAATTATTAATCACATCTATGCAATCTCTATAATTTAATCTAAATCCTTTTACATATCCAGGCTTTCCTTGTACTAAAAAACTTCTAAATGCACTTTTATAATTGTCAAAATACCCCTTCTTAACCATGGCATTTGCTATATGACTTCTGCCCACAGTTGAATCATTGTCTACTTCTAAATCTTTTAACTCTAAATTTATATTATATTTTCTTAAATTATATAATATACTTTCAACTCTTTTAATCCTTTGTATATTTAATTCATTAACAAGTGATTTTAAATCATTATTTTCAACATCTATAAAGTATCCAAGTATATGAAGCTCCATATTATTATACTCTGTACTAAGTTCAATTCCTGGAATTATTAATAAATCATCATAATTATTTTTTGTCACATATTGCGATGCTATAGAATCATGATCCGTTATTGAAATACATTTTATATTATTTTTTATTGCCGAATCAATTATCTCCTCTGGTCTTTTCGAACCATCAGAATAACTTGAATGAATATGTAAATCTGCATACTTCATTTTATTCACCTTTTCTCTGTAAGTGAAATTTTATTATATAACATAAAACCACTTTTACTTAGTTTAAGTTACTAAGCACATTGTTATTCCATTATAATCAAAATTCTAATTTTTAATTTAATCAATTAATTTCATAACCTATACTTATTCAATAAATAACCCAGGAAAACTTTTCAATCAACCATTTTCGACTCTTTACTAATTCATTTATAACTCCAAGTAATTTTTTCCATAATAAAAATATATCATCTCCTCATTAAATTGTAAATTGAAAACAATGAATTTAATTATCATTTAATTTATATAATAAAAAAAGATTATGCAATTAAAATTGCATAATCTTTACGAAATATTAGTCTTCAGCTAAAACATTAGTGTAATATTCTGTTACTTTATCAAATTCAGCTTCTTCTGGAACTATAAGTTCTCCTTCTTCAGTTGATCTGAATAAGTAAACTGATTCATCTTCTGGGTTTTGAGCTAATACATATTCATTTTCTTCAAATTCAAATGCATCAACTATTGGGCAAGATAAAACATTTCCGTTATCGTCTTCTAAATCAACAACGAAGTGTTCATGTTCGTGTTCTCCACACCCGCAGTTTTCTCCACATCCGTGGCTATCATGATCGTGGTCGTGTCCGCATCCGCAGCCTTCACCGCATTTATTTAATTCTTTTTCCATTTTACATTCCTCCTTAATAATAAGTTAAACAATTTCTAATTAAAATAAACCAGTAAAAAACTGTATTTTAAATTTTGCTTAACTTAAGTAGTCCTTCTAATTGTACTCTTATTTTTAGTAAAATAAAAGAAAAATCTTCATTTTAATAAAAATTTTATTAATAATTCATATTATTTATTTATATATTCATAATACTAGAATTTTTGTTTTAAAATTACAAAAAGGCAATACATAAATGTATCGCCTTTTAAATTTAAATTTTATTCTTGATTAGCAAGTCTTTTGTAGTTTTCTAATCTTTCCATAGCATCTGCTTGAGTCTTTTCGAATAGAGCTTCTGCAGCTTCTGGGAATGCTTTAGCTAATGAAGCATATCTTACTTCACCCATTAAGAATTCTTTGAAGTCTCCCTTAGGTTCTTTTGAATCTAAAGTAAATGGATTCTTAGTTCCTTTTAATGCTGGGTTATATCTGTATAATGCCCAGTATCCACAATCTACAGCTTTCTTAGCTTCAGCTTGTGAATTTGTCATTCCTGCTTTAATACCATGATTTATACATGGAGCATAAGCTATAATTAATGATGGTCCATCATAAGCTTCTGCTTCTGCTATAGCTTTAAGAACTTGATTCTTATCTGCCCCCATACATACTTGAGCAACATATACATAACCATAGCTCATAGCCATCATTCCTAAATCTTTCTTCTTAGTTCTCTTACCTGAAGCTGCAAATTTAGCAATTGCAGCTGTTGGTGTAGCTTTAGAAGATTGACCACCTGTATTTGAATAAACTTCAGTATCAAATACTAATACATTTACGTTATCTCCTGATGCAAGAACATGGTCAAGTCCACCGTATCCGATGTCATATGCCCAACCATCTCCACCAAAGATCCATTGAGATCTCTTAACGAAGAATTCTTTATCATTTAAAATAGTCTTAGCTATTTCAGAATCACAATTTTCAAGTGCAGTAACTAAAGCATTTGCTCTTTCTCTAGTTCCAGCGCTTTCATCTTTATTATCTAACCAATCTTTTAATACAGCCTTAGTTTCATCTGATAAATCACTTTCTAATGCAACTTTTACATTTTCAGCAACTCTATCTCTTATAGCTTGAACTCCTAAGAACATACCTAATCCATATTCAGCATTATCTTCAAATAATGAATTTGCCCAAGCTGGTCCATGTCCATTATGATTAACTGTATATGGAGTTGCAGGAGCTGATCCTCCCCAAATTGAAGAACATCCTGTAGCATTAGCTACCATCATTCTATCACCAAATAATTGAGTTACAAGCTTAGCATATGGAGTTTCTCCACATCCAGCACAAGCACCTGAGAACTCAAGTAATGGTTGTTCAAATTGGCTTCCCTTTAATGTATTCTTATTCATTGGGTTCTTCTTAGCTGATACCTCTGTTGTTGCATAATCCCAAGCTTCAATTTGATCATGTTGAGTATCTTGTGGTTTCATAACTAAAGCTTTATTCTTAGCTGGACATACTTCAGCACAGTTTCCACAACCAGTACAATCAAGAGGTGTAACACCTATTGAGAACTTATATGGTGTTTCTGTCCTTAATGCTTTAGCATCAGTAGTTTTCATTGCTGCTGGAGCTTTTTCAGCTTCTTCACTAGTTAATAAGAATGGTCTTATTGCAGCATGTGGACATACTACAGCACATTGATTACATTGAATACAATTTTCTGGAACCCATTCAGGAACATTAATTGCAATTCCTCTCTTTTCATATGCAGCTGTACCAGCCATAAATGTACCATCTTCCATACCATGTTTAACAAATGTAGAAACTGGTAATCCAAATCCTTCTTGTCTGTTCATAGGTTCAACTATTTCTTTAATAAATGAAGGAATTTCTTTTGTTGCAGCTACTTCTTCATCTACTGCATTAGCCCATGATGCTGGAACATCTATCTTAACAATAGCATCAACACCTGAATCTATTGCAGCATTGTTCATGTTAACAACTTTTTCACCTTTTTTACCATATGAAGTAACAACAGCTTGTTTTAAATACGCTACTGCTTCATCTACTGGAATAATGTTAGCTAACTTAAAGAATGCAGCTTGCATTATCATATTAATTCTTCCACCTAGTCCAATTTCTTGAGCTATCTTAACAGCATTTAATGTGTAGAATTCTATATTTTTTTCAGCTATAGTTCTCTTCATTTCAGCTGGTAATTTTTCATCTAATTCTTCAGGTGTCCAAATTGTATTTAATAAGAACTTACCATTATTCTTTAATCCATCTAATACGTTGTATTTATAAACGTAAGATTGATTGTGGCATGCTACGAAATCAGCTTTATCTATTAAATATGGTGATTTAATTGGTTTCTTACCAAATCTTAAGTGAGAAACTGTGATACCACCTGATTTCTTAGAGTCATATGAGAAATATCCTTGGGCATACATATCTGTATGATCGCCAATTATCTTTATAGCACTCTTGTTAGCACCAACAGTACCATCTGATCCTAATCCCCAGAACTTACATGCCTTAGTTCCTTCTGGAGTAGCATCAATATCTTCTACTGTTTCTAATGATGTATTAGTAACATCATCAACTATACTAATTGTAAATCCATTCTTAGGCTCGTCCTTAGAAAGATTTTCATAAACAGCTGCTATATCTGATGGATTTGGATCTTTAGAACCTAATCCATATCTACCACCAACTATTAAAGGAGCATTTTCTTTACCAGCAAATGCACTTACTACGTCTAAGTATAAAGGTTCACCAATTGATCCCGGTTCTTTAGTTCTATCTAATACTGCAATTTTCTTTACTGTATCTGGAATTGCAGCTAATAATTTTTCTATTGAGAATGGTCTATAAAGTCTAACCTTTACAACCCCAACTTTTTCTCCTCTTGCATTTAAGTAATCTACTGTTTCTTCAGCAACGTCTGTTCCTGAACCCATTGCAATAATTATTCTATCTGCATCTGGTGCTCCATAATAATCAAAACAATGATATTCTCTTCCTGTTAATTTAGTAATTTCAGCCATATAACTTTCAACTACTTCTGGGATATCATCGTAAAATCTATTTACAGCTTCTCTTGTTTGGAAATATATATCTGGATTTTGAGCTGTACCTCTAGTTACTGGATGATCCGGATTTAAAGCACTCGCTCTAAATTCTTTAACAGCATCCCAATCAACTAACTTAGCTAATTCATCATATTCTAAAACTTCTATTTTTTGAATTTCATGAGATGTTCTAAATCCATCAAAGAAGTTCATAAATGGAATTCTAGTCTTTATTGCAGCTAAGTGTGCAACAGCTGATAAATCCATAACCTCTTGAACTGAACCTTCAGCTAGCATAGCAAAACCAGTTTGTCTAGCTGCCATAACATCTTGATGATCTCCAAAAATATTTAATGAAGATGTAGCTAATGCTCTAGCTGATACATGTATAACCCCTGGAAGTCTTTCTCCAGCTATTTTGTACATATTAGGAATCATTAATAATAAACCTTGTGAAGCTGTATATGTAGTTGTATAAGCTCCAGCTTGTAATGATCCATGAACAGCACCTGCTGCTCCCCCTTCTGATTGCATTTCCATAACTTTTACTGGTTGTCCAAAAATATTTTTTCTACCTTGTGCAACCCATTCATCAACGTGTTCTGCCATTGGTGATGATGGAGTGATTGGATAAATAGCAGTTACTTCTGTAAACGCATATGACACGTGTGCAGCAGCAGTGTTACCATCCATAGTTTTCATTTTTCTCATCTCGTCTACCTCGCTTCCCATTTTCAAAAAAATTTAAGCATATAAATCATGATATCTTTTAAATATCATTGTTGCTTGCAATTATTAATACATTCTAAGCTTAATAGATAAAATCTAACCTCTGCTTTTTATCCTTCGTTTCCACTTTGTGAAATTTATCACAGGCTTAAACACTATTTGACAATAAAAATTTATTAAAACTATTGTTGACTTAATAATTTACCAAGTTCTTTAGCAATTTTTAAATCTTCTTTTTCAACGGAATCTTTAACAGTAAATTTTGACAAAATCTCAAATCCATAATCTTCCATCAAATTCCCCCATTTATCAATAAACTTAGCATCACGCCATCCACATGATCCGAATAATACTAAAGGTTTATTTTTAATATTTAATTCACTTAAGCTATTAATAAAAGGCTTCATATCTATTTCTTCTATTTCATCGTTTATCATTGCTGGACTTCCTAATGCAACAGCATCAGCTTCTAATATATCTTCAATAGTAGCATCTGCAACGTGTTTTGTTTCAACTTCAACTTCTTTAGAATTAACACCTTCACTTATAGCATTTGCTAAAATTTCTACATTTCCACCATTACTCCAATATATTATTGAAACTTTTTTCATTTTCAGCACCTCTTATACTTTTGTTTTATTTTTGTTAAATTTTCCATTACTTTCATTATATAACAGTATTTTTTTTTTTCAAGTTCTTTACTTTCATATTTTAAAAATATTTTCATTGAAAACGGTTAAACACGCAAATTACTTTTTATTTATACTTTTCATAATAACATTTAAAATTGCATCAACACCATTTTTCATTTCACTATTTGTCATGTTTTTTATAAGCTCACTTTTTTTACTTCTTAATTCAAACAATCTTTCTAGCAAATTATGTTTTTCCATCATCTCATCTTCGTCTAACACTAATGAATATCCTTCTTTAGCAAATGAATTAGCATTTAATATTTGATCCCCTCTACTACTTTTTTTAGATAACGGAATTAATAAAGTAGGCTTTCTTAACGCTAGTAATTCAAATATTACATTTGCCCCTGCTCTTGATATTACAAAATCAGCATATTGAAGTAAATGTGGCAAATCTTCTTTTACATATTCAAATTGCTTATATCCATCTAATTCTTCTAATGACTTATCTAAATTTCCCTTTCCACAAATATGAATAATATTAAAGTCCTTTAATATTTCATGAATATGATATCTTACCTCATCATTTATACTTTTTGCTCCTAAACTTCCCCCAATAACTAAAATTACTTCTTTGTCATTATTAAAATTACAAATCTTCTTTCCAGTAATTCTACTACCTTTTAATATTTCTTCTCTTATTGGTGTTCCTGTTAATTCACCTTTTCCATCTTTAATATAATTTAAGCTTTCCCTAAATGTAACACATAGTTTATCACAAAATGGAGCTGATAACTTATTTGCAAGACCTGGTGTTAAATCTGATTCATGCGAAACTACTGGTATCTTTTTCATTGATGCAGCTATAACAACTGGAACAGCCACAAAACCACCTTTTGAAAAAATAACATCTGGTTTCTCTTTAGATAATATTTTATTTGCTTGCACTATTCCCTTCATCACTTTAAATGGATCAGTGAAGTTTTTCATATCAAAATATCTTCTTAATTTACCTGATGAAATTGAAAAATATGGTATCCCTGCATCACCAATAATTTCTTTTTCAATACCTTCATAACTCCCAATATATTTTATTTCAAATCCTTTTTCCTTTAACTTTGGAACTAAGGCTAAATTAGGAGTTACATGTCCTGCAGTACCCCCACCAGTCATTATGATTTTATACTTACTCATTAAAACACCTCATTAATTATTTGTACTATGAATCTTAATTGTTAAAACCTCATAAATTTATACAATTAATATTTTAAGAGAAATAAAATAAAAAAATAACTCATTTATTTTAATTTTTAACCAAATTATATGTCTTAATTCCTTATTTTTTTATTTATATTTAATTTTCTCACTCGCCAATATATATTCTACCACTAACCCAGTATTTTTCCACCTTTTCCTCCAATTAAATATTATACAAACTTTTTTATTGGATAAGCTATTAACATAAAGATATAAGGAGATGATTTAAATGGCACAATTAGTTCCAGAAGCTAAAGACAAATTAGCAAAATTCAAAAACCAAGTTTCAACTGAAATGGGAGTTCCTTTTACTGATTACAATGGTGACTTAACTTCAAAACAATGCGGTAGCGTTGGTGGAGAAATGGTTAAACGTATGGTTGAACAATACGAAAAAGGAATTTAATATTGTAAATATTTTAATAATAAATAAAGGTATCTTATTATATAGATACCTTTATTTATTATTTGGATTTTATAACTACTATACCCTTATATTTTGTATCAATAACTGGACACTTTTTCTACCATTATATTCGTTGATATCTGGAAAATATACTATATCTATTTTTACCATATTAGTCTGCCCATTAAGCATTTTATTATATTCATACTCGCCAAATTTATTTTTAATTATTTCTAAGGCCACTTCAATATCACCAAAATAAATTCCGTCTATATTTAAGTATCCATCAGTAAGATTTAATTTTAAAACATTATTATTCTTTCCTAAAATCCTAGCCGCTTTAACCATTAATCCTTTAACAGCAAAATTAGGCTTTGGATTTCCCTTTCCATATGGTTCTAATAATGCTATTTCATCTATTAACTTATAATTTATTTTATTAATCGGAAGCGGCATATCAATTGATACCTTTGGTATAATATCTTCATCACTTAATGTTGTTACCTCATTTAGCTTTTCTCTAAATTTATCTATATTTTCACTTGGAATAGACATTCCTGCAGCCATTGGATGACCACCAAACTTTCCAAGCAAATCTTTACACTTTAATAATTCCTCGAACATATTATATTCTTCAATTGACCTACCAGATCCTTTAGCACCTTCATGAGCCTTTGTTAATATAATTGTTGGCAAGTTATATTTTTCTCTAATTCTACCTGCAATTATACCTGCAATACTTTCATGAACATCTTCTAAATAAACAACAAGCACCTTATCTTTGGCCATATTGTTTTCTTCAATTATCTTTATGGCTTCCTCTAATCCTGTCTGAGTAAGTTCTTGCCTATCCTTATTCAACTCATTTAATTTTTTAGCTAATTCTTCAGCTTCATTTTTATCTTTTGTAATTAATAACTTCAATGCCCATTCAGCCTGTTCAAGCCTCCCTGATGCATTTATACTAGGTCCTATAACGAATCCTAATGAGTAAACCGTTATTTCCTTTCCTTCTAATCCAGTTTCTTTAAATAAAGCTCTAAGTCCTATATTACTCGTATTATTAATTCTTTTAAGTCCCTCTTTAACTAATATTCTATTTTCAGAAACTAAATCAACAACATCACAAACCGTTGCTATGGCTACATATTGAATTAAATCATATAACTCTTCATTAGGAATATTAAATTCTTTATAAAGACATTGTACAAATTTATATGCTACTCCAGCACCACAAATTTTATCAAATTCATAATTACAATTTTCTTGTTTAGGATTTAATACATAATCAGCTTCTGGAACTACATACTTTCTTACATTATCTTCTTCAATAAATGGTACATCATGGTGATCTGTAATAATTACTTTAATTCCCAATTCTTTAGCTAACTTTACTTGTTCTATTGCTGCAATTCCATTATCACAAGTAATTATAATATCAATATTATCCTCACTAGCCTTTTTAATTATACTTTCATTAATTCCATATCCTTCTTTTATCCTATCAGGAATATGAAAACTTACATTTCCACCACATTTACTTATAGCTGTATAAAGGACATATGTACTTATTACGCCATCTACATCGTAATCTCCAACTATAAGTATTTTTTCACCTTTAATAATACTATTCCTCATTAATTCAACTGCTCCGCTCATTCCAAGCATATCTGTTGGATTATGAAGTTCACCTATAGATGAGCTTAGGTATTCTTTTGCTATATCTAAATTATATATTCCCCTATTAACCATAAGCTTTGCAACTGTATCACTAATACCTAATTGTTGTGCAAATTTTACAGTATCAAACTTTACGTTTCTAACCATCCATTTTTCCAAAAAAACACCCCCGTTACTTTAGTTGATAGTTAATAGTTAGTAGTTAAAAATAAAGTCAGCTTAAGCTGACTTTATTTCCATAATTCTTAACTATTAACTCAAAACTATTAACTATTAAAAAGCATTGCTTTTTTAATTTGTTCAACCTTTTCTGGTAATATATGATTTAATATTTCAAATGCAAATGGTATAGCAGCTGCTGGTCCTCTTCCTGTAATTATGTTTCCATCTACAACCACAAGTTCATCTTTATAGTTGCATCCTACTAACTGATCTTCGAATCCAGGATAGCATGTAGCATTTTTTCCATTCACAATTCCTAATTTTCCAAATGTAATTGGCCCTGCACAAATTGCTGCAACTATTTTACCTTCATCATAAAATTTCTTTACAATTTCATTCACTTTTTCATTATCTCTTAAGTTAACAGCCCCTGGCATACCACCTGGCAATATCACTACATCATAATTATAAATTTCATCATTTAAAACTTCATCAGCTCTTATTGTAATTGAATGAGATGTTGTTACTTCTACTTCATTAATTCCAAAGGTAGTACAAGTAACACCTGCCCTTCTTAAAATATCTACACTTGTTAATGCTTCAATAGTTTCAAAGCCTTCTGCTAATAAAACTGCAACTTTTTTCATTTTAAAACACCCCTTTATATTAATTTATAGTTATAAGTTTATAGTTAGGAGTTATAAATGAAATCTCCTAAGGAACTTCTTTTTTAACATTCATTATATTAGGCATACCTATTTGTTATATAATATCTAAAAACTTCTTACTATTGTAACAAGTATCCATCATATATAACTTTTAACTCCTAACTCAAAACTATTAACTAAATTGCACTTCTGTTATTTCATCATCTAAGCTAATGACCATAACATTAGTACCTCTTCCTGCCCTATTTTGAATTCTTATTTCTTCAGTTGAAATAGTCTTTTTCTCTTTGCTACTTGTAATTAAAACAACTTCAAAACTTCTGCTAGTATCTACAGCTATTTCATCGCTATTATTAGATGTTATATCAATTATTTTACCATAAATTACTTCATCATCTTCTTTTAAACTTATTCCAGTAACCCCTGCTGCTATTCTTCCCATTGGATTAACATTATCACTTAGGAATCTAATTGCCATACCTTTTTTGCTTATTATTAATACTTCACTTTCAGAATAATCTTCAATACATACAGAAATTACTTCATCATTTTCATATTTAAATTTATAGGCCTGCCATATTGAATAATTTCCATCATATTCTTTTAACGAAGTCTTCTTTATCATTCCCTTTTTAGTAAAGAAATAAACCATATTTCTTTCATCAAAATTCTTTATTGAATGCACATCGATTATTTTTTCATTTTTAGAATATCCATCAATAATATTTTCTAATGAAATTTCTTCTTTAACAACATTTGAAATTAGGAATGATGGTATCTTATAAACATTCCCCTTATTAGTAAATAATAATAAAGTACTTATAGAATCAGTATTTACCTTTAATCTATCACTAGCTTTTGCTCTTGCAAAACCTTTTAAACTTCCTTTAGCCGTTACCCCAACACTAAATGTCATAAACTCAAATTCATTTAGATATTCAACTTTAATTATTTCATCACTTTCTATTAGATTGAATAATTGTGTACCTAAAATATTTCTAGGTGTATCTTCTATCTTAGGAAGTTCTAAGCTAAATTTTAATCCTAATTTAGTTTCTACTTTTAAGAATTCTTTTTCTTCATTATTATCTAAAATCTCTATATCTAATACAAATTCATTTTCTTTTAATTTAATAGCTTGAATTTTACTGTAATTAGTTTGGAATTTATCTAAAGTACTCTTTTTGATTATACCTCTATTAGTTATAAACTGAACACTCTTATTAGAATCTAAAACTCCTACTGATATAGCTTCAACTATTTTTTCATCATCACAATTTAAAGTTTTAATTATAGAATCTATTCTTTCTCCTTTTTCTTTCCACTTACCTTCAGGAATATTTATACCTTTAACTTGATACATATTTCCCTTATCAGTAAATAATAGAATATTTTCAGTAGTATTAGACTTAAATAAGAATTTAAGTTCATCTCCCTCTCTATATTCAATATCTTCTGCCTTTGCATTAGATCTTTGATAAGTCCTAACTGGAATTCTCTTAATAAATCCATCTTTTGATAAAGTAACCATAACATCTTCAACTACAATAAGCTCTTGTAAATCAATTTTAGCTTCACTATCATCTTCAACTATCATAGTTCTTCTAGGATTTCTATATTTATCAGTTATTTCTTTTAATTCAGTTTTTACAACATTTAAAAGAGTCTTTTCATCAGATAATATTTTTCTTAACCTCTTTATAGTTTTTTCAAGTTCTGCATATTCCTTTTGGAACACTTTTATTTCAAGACCTGTTAATCTATAAAGCATAAGTTCTAAAATAGCTTCTGCTTGCATTTCTGTAAATCCAAACTTTTCAACTAGGTTAATTCCTGCATCCTTTTTAGATTTTGATTCTCTAATAGTCTTAATTATTTCATCTAAAACATCAATTGCTTTAATGAACCCTTCAACTATATGGAATCTTTTTTCTGCCATTGCAAGCTCTTTTATACTTCTTCTTGTAACTATATCCTTTTGATGATTAACATAATGAGTTATTATTGTCTTTAATCCCATAGTTTGTGGCTTTCCATTTGCTAAAGCCACCATATTAAAGCTTACATTGCACTGTAAATCAGTCTTTTTAAATAAATATTTTAATATCTTATCTGCTGTATCATAATCTGCTGCCTTTTTCAACTCAACAACAGCTCTAATACCAGTTCTATCTGATTCATCCCTAATATCTGTAATTGCTTCTAAAGCCTTTTGGTGTCTTTTATCTCCAGTCATTTCAGATATCGTTTGAAGAATCTTTGATTTATTTCTTCTATAAGGGAATTCTGTTATTACAATTCCATAACGTCCATTTTCAAGCTTTTCAATTTCTGTCTTTGCTCTTAATGTAACCTTACCTTCTCCTGTTTCATATGCAGATAATAATGAATTTTTACCTATCAGCACACCACCTGTTGGTAAATCTGGTGCCTTTATATACTCCATAAGCTCTTTTGTAGTTATTTCTGGATTATCTATATACGCTAAAACCCCATCAGTAACTTCACCTAAATTATGTGGTGGAATATTAGTAGCTAATCCAACCGCTATTCCAAAAGTACCATTAACTAAAAGATTAGGATATCTCGCTGGTAAAACCTTTGGTTCCATTTCACTATCTGAATAGTTTGGAACCATATCTACTGTTTCTTTTTCAATATCTTTTAGCATTTCCATAGCTATTGGTGAAAGCCTTGCTTCTGTATAACGCATAGCCGCAGCTCCATCACCATCCATAGAACCAAAGTTTCCATGTCCATCAAATAATGGCTCTCTAGTAGAGAAGTCTTGAGCCATAAGTACCATTGCATCATAAACAGATGAATCCCCATGAGGATGGAATTTACCTAATACATCCCCAACTATTCTAGCCGACTTATAGTATGGTCTATCTGGAAAAGCTTTTAATAAATATGATCCATAAAGAATTCTTCTATGAACAGGCTTCAACCCATCCCTTACATCTGGAAGTGCTCTATCTTTTGCTACTTCAACAGCATATGGAAGATAATTGTCTGGCATTGCCTCTTCAATTGGTATTCGTAAAATATTATTATCTTTTGGTATATTATGTACCTTCTTAGCCATAATTTATCTCCTTCCTTGCTTTAAAACTCTGCATACTTATACATATAATTCTTTCTTGGTTCAACTACATCTCCCATAAGAAGTGATACCATTTTCTCTGCCTTTGCAGCATCTTCAATAGTAACTTGGAAAAGTGTTCGTGTCTCTGGATTTAAAGTTGTATCCCAAAGCTGATCTGGATTCATTTCTCCTAATCCCTTATATCTTTGTATTAAAGCACCTTTTCCTATTTCCTTCTTAACTTTTTCTAGTTCTTCATCACTATATGCATATTTAGATATTTCTTTTCCTTTAGTAGTTTTATAAACTTTATATAAAGGAGGTTGTGCCAAATAAAGATGACCATTTGCTATTAAAGGTCTCATATATCTATAAATATAAGTCATCCATAAAGTTCTAATATGGAATCCATCTACATCAGCATCACTCATAATAATTATTTTATCGTATTTTAAATCTTCTTCTTTATAATTATCTAAAGTCCCTGTTCCAATAGCTGTATTAAATATTTTAAGCTCTTCAGATGCTAGTACATTTTCAAGCTTTTGCTTTTCAGTATTCATTATCTTACCTTTAGAAGGCATAATAGTTTGGAATCTTCTATCTCTAGCTTGCTTTGCCGATCCTCCCGCAGAATCTCCCTCAACTACGATAAATTCATTAACAGTATTATCTTTTAAAGTACATACTGCAACTTTTCCTGCTAATGGTGCAGTACCTTTACCTATTTTTTTCTTTTCAGCTTCATTAATCTTCTTAATTTTTTCTCTTCTTTGCGCAGCTGCAAGTGCATTATTTATAAGACTTGAAGCAACCTCTTTATTATCTTCTATCCATTCACAAAGCTTAGTATAAGCTAAATCATTCATCATAGTATAAGCTTCAGAACTTCCAAGTTTAGTTTTAGTTTGGCCTTCAAAAACAGCATTAGTTATTTTTATTCTAACAATTGCTGTCATACCTTCTCTTAAATCATCACCTTCAAAATCTTTATCTTTTTCCTTAACAAGCCCTAACTTTTTAGCCCATTCTTTAAACGCTCTAGTCATACCTGTCTTAAAGCCTGATTCATGAGTTCCAGCTTCTGTCGTTGGAATATTATTAACATAACTTGCAATATATTCAGTTGTAGAGTCTGTAAACTGCATACAAACTTCACCATACATTGAAATATTATTTATTGCTCTTTCTCCTTCAAATAAAATAGGAGTTGCATGAATCGGAGTCTTACTTTCATTTAAATAATCGATAAAATCAAGCAATCCTCTTTCTGAATAATATTCCTTTCTGACTTCTTCATCTTTTCTACTATCAATAAGCTCTAATCTTATTCCTTTATTTTGGAATGCTAATTCTTGTAATCTTTCATCAATGATATCGAATTTAAAATCTGTTGTTGAAAATATTTCATTATCAGGTTTAAATGTTACTCTTGTACCTGTATCATTAGCCTTTCCTACAACTTCTAATGCTGTAACAGCTGTCCCTGGCATATCTTTTTTTAATTCTTTATCATAAGCATATTCAAATCGCTGCTTATAAATTTTCCCATTTTGATGAACTTCAACTTCTAACCATTTAGATAATGCATTTACAACTGCAGCACCTACACCATGTAATCCACCAGAAGTTTTATAATTTTTATTATCAAACTTACCACCAGTATGTAATTCAGTAAATACCATTTCAACCCCTGATTTCTTTTTAACAGGGTGAATTCCTGTAGGTATTCCTCTAC
This sequence comes from Clostridium sp. RTP31139st1_H3_RTP31139_211217, assembly GCF_040227035.1. NCBI lineage: Bacteria > Bacillati > Bacillota > Clostridia > Eubacteriales > Clostridiaceae > Clostridium > Clostridium sp. RTP31139st1_H3_RTP31139_211217. Next base: position 84,480 of record NZ_JBCOAB010000002.1, on the reverse strand, counting down.
CGTTATCTATAACAGTTACACTTTTATCTTTATTTATAATTATAGTTGCTTTATCGCCAAATCCATTAGATATTTCATCTATGGAGTTATCTAAAATCTCCCATATACAATGATGTAATCCCTTTGTTCCAGTTGACCCTATATACATTCCTGGTCTTACTCTTACAGGCTCCAGTTTTTCTAAAGATGTCAAATCCGTTACATCATATTTACTATTAACTTCATTATTCATATAAACCTCCAAAATTATAACCTATTCACATTTAAGTAATAATTTAGATATAATTATATAGCTTCCTAATATCAAAATCAAACTAATGTTCTTTATTAACCCTATAATTTTATCATATTTTTTTATTTAAAAGAAATTTTTTATTTATTTAATTTTAAATCCTTTATATTTCACGGTATTTAATTATAATCTATTATATAGTAATTAGCCATTACAAAAATTTAATTTAGTTTAATTCATTTGCTTAACTTATTTATATATTATCCTTATTATTTAAAAATACAAAGTATTTTACTTACACTAATGCATTATATTTCAAAAAATCTATAAGTACAAACTTTATAGTAAATAATTTAAAATTAAAATCAAACTTTCCCATCAAATCTTTTTTCTTTTATTATAAATATTTCAAAAATTTTATTTTCATTTTTTTAACATGTCTTTACTTTTTTCCTATCTCATTCAATTTAATATACTTTTTATTTACGCAAAAAAATCAAACTTTCTTATAGTTTTCACTAAATGAAAGTTTGATTTTTAAAAATATATTATAAACTCAAATTATTATACAATTCCTTGTGCCATCATAGCATCAGCAACTTTCTTAAATCCTGCTATATTAGCTCCCATTAAGATATTGCCTTCATGCCCATACTCTTTAGCTGCAGCTGCAGAATTATTATAAATATTAATCATAATACTCTTAAGCTTAGCATCTACTTCTTCAAATGTCCAAGCCATTCTCATACTATTTTGAGACATTTCTAAAGCCGAGCAAGCAACTCCACCTGCATTAGCAGCTTTTGCTGGCCCAAATAATACTCCATTACTTTGTAATACTTCAATAGCATCTAATGTTGATGGCATATTTGCACCTTCAGCAACAACTTTAGTTCCATTTTCAACTAATATTTTAGCTGATTCTGCATCTATTTCTCCTTGTGTTGCACAAGGAAGAGCCACGTCACATTTAATAGTCCAGATTCCTCTGCATCCTTCAGTATATTTTGCTGTAGGAACATAATCTAAGTACTCTTTTATTCTTCCTCTTTTAACTTCCTTAATTTCTTTCACAGCATCAAGGTTAATTCCATTTTCATCATAAATATATCCATTTGAATCACTTAACGCAACAACTTTTGCCCCTAATTCTGTTGCTTTTTGAGTTGCATATATAGCAACATTTCCTGATCCTGAAATTACAACTGTTTTCCCTTCTAAAGAAAGTCCATTATCCTTCATCATTTCATCTGTGAAGTAAACTAAACCATATCCAGTTGCTTCAGTTCTTGTTAAGCTTCCACCATAAGATAATCCTTTTCCTGTTAAAACACCTTGATCATTTGCATTTCTTATTTTCTTATAATATCCATACATATAACCAATTTCTCTACCACCAACACCAATATCTCCTGCTGGTACATCGGTATCTAAACCAATATGCTTACATAATTCAGCCATAAAGCTTTGACAGAATCTCATTACTTCTCTATCTGACTTTCCTTTAGGATCAAAGTCAGATCCACCTTTTCCTCCACCTATAGGTAAACCAGTTAATGAATTCTTAAATATTTGTTCAAATCCTAAAAATTTAATTATACTTGCATTAACGCTTTTATGGAATCTTAATCCACCTTTATAAGGCCCTATTGCACTATTAAATTGAATTCTATAACCTCTATTTACTTGTACATTTCCGGCATCGTCAACCCAAGGTACTCTAAACATTATTTGTCTTTCAGGTTCTACAATTCTTTCTAGTAAACCCTCTCTGATATATTCTGGATGTTTATCAAATACTGGTACTAAAGAAAGCGCAACCTCTTTTACTGCATCCAAAAATTCCTTTTCATTACTATTTCTCTTTTCTACTTGTTCTAATACACTTAAAACATATTCTTTTCCTGTCATAAGTTTACCCCCTTAAAATTTTATTACCAATTATAATATTACACTATTTTACTTATCTTTCCCATATAAATATAATTATTTATCTTCTTTTTTAACTTTTCCACTATCCTAATCTTATTTTTATTAAAATATCAATTTCAAATAAGTTACAATCTAAATAAAACTCAAATAAACTTTTTAAATATTTTATAAAAAAATATATAAAAATAAATATTCCTCTGTCTAGTCAACAGAGGAATATTAAATTTATATACGCTAATTATCATTTTCTATTAAATTATTATTAGCTATAAGTTCATTTATTAACAAAAATATATTTTTAGTAGAATCATTTTTATCAAAAGACTTACAAGCTTCTTTCATATTTTCTAATTTGCCTTCATCTTTTAACAATTCTACTATAGAATTTCTACAGCTATCTCCGTCCTTAATTCTTACCGCCATATTATGCTTTAATAAGAACTCTGCATTTTCCTCTTCTTGACCTGGTATAGCATCAAACACAGCCATTGGTATGTTACATGCTAAAGCTTCTGTAACAGTTAATCCCCCTGGTTTAGTAATGATTATATCAGAGGCCTGCATATACTTATTGATTTCATCAGTAAAATATATTAATTTAGTCTTTTTAGGACTATCATCTATTACCTTTTCAAAATTGTTATATAGCTTCTGATTTCTTCCTGTAACTAAAATAATTTGAAAATCTAAATCAATATCTATTATATTTTCATATACATCAAATACATTAGTTACACCAAAGCTCCCTGCCATCATCAAAATAGTTTGCAATGATTTATCAAATCCTAATTCTTCTAGTACTAATTGCTTTTCCTTTTCTTCAAAGAATATCTCATCTATAGGTATTCCATATGGATAAATAGTATTAACATCTACACCTTCATTAATCATTTTTCCTACCATATCATCATTAGCAACAATATAAGCATCAACTTTCTTGTTTATCCATGCCTTATGAGGTGCATAATCTGTCATTATACAAATTAATGGTATATTTATTTCTCCTTTTGATTTTAATCTTGAAACCATTTCTGTTGGAAATGGATGTGTAGTAATTATTACATCCGGTCTAAAATCATCTATTAATGGTAAAAGCTTATTAGCAAATATGTTATTTAATCTTGTAACAAAGTTTGCTAGCCTATGCTCCTTATTTGTTAAATCATATAGCTTTCCATATAATTTAGGAGTTTTGGTTGCTAAATATACATATCCTGATGTTATTGTTTTATTTAATATCGGACTAATATATAATAAACTATCTACAATTTTCACATTAATATCTTTATTTTGTTGGGTCATATAACCCTCTATTGCTTTAGATGCCCTCATATGTCCGCCTCCAGTAGATGCAGACAAAATAAGAATATTCATTTAAAGTCCCCCTAACAATTAAATTTACTTAATTAGTCAATTAACCATTATATCATAAAATTAAATATTAAAATACTATCCTACCCATAAACCCTACTACGCTTATACCACATGTAAATCCTAGCATCATTCCAAATATAACATCAGTAGGATAGTGAACCTTTAAATAAACTCTCGAAAATGCAATTAAAGTTGCAATTGGACTTACTATTAATCCTAACTTACTATTCATTTGAATAAATACGGCTAATGCAGCAAATGAAGAAGCTGTATGTCCTGATGGAAATGAATATGTTATTGGTTTATTAATTAATAAATCTTCTTCATTTTCTTCAAAGGGTCTTTTTCTTTTCACTATATGTTTAATTACCCCTTCTCCAATTATTGTTGTTAATGCTAATGCTAAAATTACTCCAATACCAACAACCCTATACTCAACCTTTAAAATTAATAATGTTGATATTATAAACCATATAATTCCTAAATTACCCATCATCGTTATAATAGGCATAACTTTGTCAAGTGTCTTTGTTTTACACTTTTCACTTATGTACTCCAATGCTCTTTTATCTATTTTTTCTAAAATATTCAACCATTTCATCCCCCATAGTATTTTTGCCCTTATTAATATTCTTTCCATAACTATATTATATAATATATATTTTATAAAGAGTTAATTTTTTGTTAACAATTACTTATAAATTTCCTTAAGTTTTTCTTAATAACGAAGCAAAAAAGTAAAAATAATGAAATTAACCCATTATTTTTACTTTTCATTTATTGCTTCATCTCTTCAATTATTTTTTCTATATATTTAATTTTTCTACCTTTAATATATAAATAAATTGGTATACTTGAAATAATCCCCATTATAGAACCACAAATAATATCCCACATAGTATCATGCAAACTATTATTTTGTGATAAAAAACCAAATAATTGATCCGTTGAAAATTCCCATATTTCCCAAACAGCCGCTCCTGCTATAGAAAATATAATAGAAAATAACACCGGTGCATATCTTTTACATGTGCTCATTCCTTTTCCATCAGTTATATGTAAAAACAATATAAACCCTATCATTCCTACAATAATTCCCGATAATAAATGTAATATTTTATCATACATCGGAATTATTTCATAAAAATTAAAAACATTTCCTAAATACATTGATCCAACTATAAAAGAAAATATTAAATAAAAACTTATTCTCGATTTTCTTAAAAATGTTTTTTTATAAACAAAATACATAAGCCATAATGCTACTGCCATTAACCCTATTCTAAATAACTTACTTCCATCATAAAATATGAAATTGCATACTGCTGTAATTATTAATATTACCATTGTGATTATATTTATTATAAGAGCCTTATCTTTGACAAATCTCATTAGAAAACTCCTTTGAAAATTAGTATATTTTCTTATTTTTTAATATGAGCGCTGAAATCATTCCAAATATTAATCCACCTATATGAGCTGAATTATCTATATTACTTATTGTTACACCTATTATAATATTTATAACTATAACCTTAAATAAATTTATTATATACTCTTTTCCTATTCTGTCTCTATTTTCAATTCCAAACATAAGCATGGCTCCAAATAAGCCAAATATTGCTCCAGATGCTCCTACACTTATAGAGTCTGAATTAAATATATAGCTAAACAAGCTAGCTCCTATAGCTGAAATTAAATATATTCCGATATATTTAATCTTACCATAAGCATACTCTACCTCTGAACCAATTATTTTTAATGCATACATATTAAATGCTATGTGAGCTAATCCTCCATGTAAAAAGGCACATGTTATTAACCTCCACGGTTGTCCATTATTTATTAATTCATTTACCTTTGCACCAAATACTAAAAGAGTATATGAATCTATATCATATATATTTCTAGATGTAATTGCTGTTAATAAATATATTAAAACATTTATAGCAATTAATATATATGTGATTAGATTATCCTTATATTTTAACTTTTTCTTTATTTCTTTTTGTTTACTATTATTAAGAATAGAAACAAGTGGTTTACAGCTATTATCGCTGTAAACTACTTGTTGTTCTTTTTCTGAATAAATTATTTTATTATATCCCTGATGAATAAATGATTCATATTCTCCTATTGCACAAATTACTACATTAAGTACTATCCTTAAAGAATAATGCTTTTCTAGAAAGGCCCTTGCTTCGTAATATTCAAAATTACTTTCATTATCCTTACATACTATAACTGCATAAATAAAATCTTTATTTTCCATTATAGCAATCCATTTATTATTTTTTAAATATTCACTATAATAATCCTTAATGTAAAATCCAGCCTGTTTGGTTAAATCCTCAAATAATGTTTTTTCTAATTTATTCATACTTATATTTCTTTCTCTAACATATCTAACAATTCATTAAATCTGTCAATTGTTGCTTCTAAAGGCTTAGATGTAGTCATATCTACCCCTGCCTTCTTTAAAATTTCTATTGGATAATCACTTCCACCACTCTTTAGGAATCCAACATATTTCTCAACTGCATTAGGTTCATTATTTAATATACTCTTAGCAAATGCTGAAGCTGCTGCATAACCAGTTGCATATTGATATACGTAAAAATCACTATAAAAATGTGGTATTCTTGCCCATTCAATATCGATATCATTATCAACTACCATATCTGGGCCAAAATATTTAACATTTAGTTCATGCCACTTTGCATTGTAATCTTCTGCAGTTAGTGGAATACCTTTTTCAAAACTTTCATGTGTATATAATTCAAATTCTGCAAACATTAATTGTCTAAATACTGTAGTTCTTATTTGCTCTAATTCTTGATTTATTAAATAAAGCTTTTTCTTTTTATCAGTTTCTTTATTTATTAAATGGTGGATCAATAATGCTTCATTTGTTGTTGATGCAACTTCAGCACAGAATAAAGTATATCCAGCATAATAATAACTTTGTTCTTTTCTTGAATAATAAGAATGTATTGAATGACCCATTTCATGTACTAATGTTGATACATCATTAAGTTCATAGTTATAATTTAATAAAACATATGGCTTAGTATCATATCCACCCCACGAATAAGCTCCTCCACGCTTTCCTTTATTAATATACTTATCTATCCATCCATCATTTATTCCACCTTGGAATATGTCTAAATATTCTTTACCTAAAGGTTGTAACCCTTCTACTGCCATTTCAACGGCTTTATCAAACTCCACTCTTTCTTTAGGCACTTCAATAACTGGAACATATAAGTCATACATATGCATTTCATCAACACCTAATAGTCTTTTCTTTAATGCTACATATCTATGAAGTGATGATAAATTTTTATCTATAGTTGCAATTGCATTAGTATAAACTTCTAATGGAATATCATTAGGCTTTAATGATGCTTCTAATGCACTATTATAATGTCTTACTTTTGCCCCAAAGTTAAATACCTTAATAGAACTAGATAATGTTGTTGCCAATGTATTTTCAAAATTTTTATATTCACCAAATAGTTTTTCAAATGCTACTTTTCTAACTTCTCTATCTTTTGATTTTATAAATGAAGAATAATTCCCTTCTGTTAATTCAACTACTTCTCCATCTTCATCTTTGATATTTCCAAACTTCATATCTGCATTAGTCATTATATTGTGTATTGCTGACGGTGCATCTAAACAATCTGAAGCAGCAGCCAATAATTCTTCTTCTTGCTTATTCAATACATGTGGTTTTTCTTTTAATATATTTTCCAATAAGAATTTATAAGGTTCTAATTCCTTATATTCATTCATTAACTTTTCAATTGTTCCATCTGGAAGTGATAAAATTTCTGGTACAACATAAGCTGTGTATGTTGCATATTCAGCCATATATGCATCTATTTTATTCATCATTGCTTGATAAGTTGTATTACTAGTATCCTCATCACTTCTTAAATGAGCATATATATATACTTTTTCTGCTTTTCTTGAAATTTTTTCGTTTACTTCAAAATATTCAATTAAAGTTTTGCCATCTCCTAATTTGCCTTCAAATTCTTTTAGTTTGGGAGCTTCTTCTTGTAATTCCTTATACTCCTTTTCCCAAGCCTCATCACTAGAATAAATTTCATTTACAGTCCACTTATCCTTTTCTTGTATTTCCTCTCTTTTCTTCACAACCTTACTTTCCATATCAATTCCTAGCCTATCTTTATAGGCTCCTCCCTTCTAATTATACTCTTCTTCTTTGCCTTCAATGTCACTAAAAGCTTTTTCCATTGCTTCTTCGATTAAATCAATACATAATGCTAATTTTTCACTTATGTACTCACGATTATCCTCATATTTAAATTTTACTAAATATGTAGGATTATATTCATCTTCAACCTCTTCAATTTCAAATCCTTCTTCTTCAAATAAGTTCATATTAAATACATCATATATTGCAGAGTATTCCCATTCTTCAACATCTTTATTTGTATCAAATTTTATATAAACTTTATCATCTAAAACGTAAAAGCTTTTTATATACTCTGCACCTTCAGATACATTGTAACTTCCAATTTCCTTAACTACAAAACCTGTTTCTTTATCTTTTTCCATTAATATTAAGCTTGAATAATCCATAATAATATTCTCCTTTTACTTATCTTTATCTTTTTTAATTTGTATTTTAATTTATTGTATCTTCATTATAAGTTTAGTGTATTAAATATACAATATTTTCTTTACTTATTTACATATTATGGTAATATATAAATATATAGTTTCTTTAATGGAGGTAGCTTTATGGATACTGTAAATACATTAAAAAATAAAAATGTAATTAAATTACGTAGTAAAAAATTACGCAGTAAAAAACTACGTATTCAAAAAACTAAAAAGTTTGCAACACTCTGTATTATATTGCTATCACTACTTATTATAGGAACCTCCATAAAAAATATGTATGTATATTTCAGATGTTCTGATTTTATTTATTCTCTAGATTATTATTTTACACATTGGAAAGATAAAGATCTTAGACTTATTGAAGTTGATTCTTTTTCTGTATTATCTAAAACTAATAATACTGTTGAAATAGAAGCTTATGGATTTGCTTATAAAAAACCTTACAAAGAGACTTATTTAATTGGAACTTTTATCGAAGATGATAAAGGGCGTTGGCATATGGAATCAGTCAAACTTAAAAATGAAGAATCTAAAATAGAAAATGAAGAAGATGTTATTACTAATTAATATAAAAAATGCACACCTATAAAATGGTGTGCATTTTTTATTAAGATTCTAATAAATTATCAAACTCTCTACTTACATTCCAAGTATGATAGTTATTTCCTTCTTTAGTGTGATTTTCTATAAAATCTTCTAAATTAACTTCAACCTCAGTAAATTCATCCAATTCAATCTTAACAGTATCATCTTCAGTAAATTCGATACTAGTAATTTCTCCTTGTTCTATTTCTTCACTACCATAGTGAAATATTACTCCTAATTCTACTAATGTATCATAGCTTTCCATTAATTTTTCAACTTTATCTTTTGTCATGTTCTTCTCCTTATACTATTACTTTCAAGAATATTATATTAAAAATTGTACCTTTTTCAAGCTCACTTTTTACATTTATACTTCCACCATGAGCTTCCATTATCTTTTTACTTAGTGATAATCCAATTCCTATACTCTTAGGATTTATAGAATTTTTTCCTTTATAAAACCTCTTGAATATATTTTTAAGTTCACATTCATCTATACCTTCACCATTATCGCCTATTGTAATACTAATAGACATAGGTGTTTCTTCAAGAATAATTTTAATTTCCCCATCAATACTAGTATGCTCTATAGCATTTTTTATTATATTACTTAAGCCTTCAGCAATCCACTTTTTATCATGAAAATAATATCCTTCACTATTAAGCGCTAACTCTATACTTTGATTTTTATCATTAGCACTTACTTTTAACGGTGCTACAGCATACTTTATACTTTCACTAAGTGGTATCATTTCTTTATTATAACTTACTGCATTACTTTCTATTCTTACATAGTGAAGTAGATTTATTTTTCTACTTCACTTTTTACTATTTATACTTAATAGCTTTATAAATATAAAATCCAATGCTACCAAATAAGATAAATAAAGATATAGGCAAAAATATTATTGATAAATTTTTACCACTACTCATTGCTGTTGATATACTCATTTGAATATAAAAGAAAATTGCTATTGTTTCTACATTTAGTACCCTAATAAAAGTACTTGCCATTAAATATTGCTTTTCTTTATTTCTTGGATTTATTTCAACCGGATAATTATATACCTGTGGAAACTTAGATAAAATTGCTATTCCTATATAACTCATTAATGCTATAGGCAACAAAATAAATATTGTATTTTTAGAACCATAAGCATCAACTTCCCCCTTAAAATTGTAATGAGTTGGTATTATATCTGGTGCCTTTCCCCAGTATATAAAAGTCATAATTACTAATGCTACAGCTAAAATTAATCCTATAATATCAAGACATTTATTAATCTTCTTATATTTATCCTTTATATCATATTTTCTCATTATTAATCTACTCTCTCCTCCAATACCCATTCTTTATCTTGTATTTGCATTATAATAACCAATTACCATTTCACATAATATATATTAGTAATATATCGTTAATTCATCAAATTAAAAATCAGCTTTTAATATCTTATCTCCTAATTATTTTAATAATATATTTAATTATTTATTACTACTTAAATGGTACAATATAACACTAGCATTCCTCAACCCTTTCCATATTACAAATCCCCTAAATATTTCAAATTATTTACTATTTAAATTTAATGATATAAAATATCTTTATGGTTATTTTTGGAATTTTATTAAAGGAGGTTATATCTTTGATAGGAGTTATTGATGTAGGTGGTGGACTTAGAGGAATATATGGCGCAGGAGTTTTTGATTTTTGCCTAGATAATAATATTAATTTTGATTATGGAATAGGTGTTTCTGCTGGAAGTGCTAATATTGCATCATTTTTAGGAAAACAAAAGGGACGAAACTTAAAGTTTTACTCTGAATACATTTTTAGAAAAGAATATATGAGCTTTCACAACCTTTTTAGGAATGGTTCTTATATTGATTTAGATTATGTTTATAGTGGACTTTCAAATTCTAATTGTGAAAACCCCCTTAATTATGATGGAATTATAAAATCAAATAGTATTTTTAAAATTGTAGCTACTAATTCATTAACCGGAGATACTATTTATTTTGATAAAAGTTCATTATCTAAGGATGACTATGATGTTTTTAAAGCTTCTTGTTGTATACCTATTGTTTGTAAGCCCTACACTATTGATGGTATTAATTATTTTGATGGTGGCCTTTCAGACCCTCTTCCTATAAAAAAAGCTATTAATGATGGATGTGATAAAATAGTACTTATACTTACTAAGCCTGTTGGCTTTGATGAACCTGATAAAACTGATAGAATATTAGCAAAATTACTTAATAAAACTTATCCAATTGCTTCTCAAAAACTTCTTAATAGACATAAAAAATATAACGAGGGTATTGAAATAGCATTAAAATATCAATCTCAAAACAAAGCTTTAATAATAGCTCCTGCTGATTGCTGTGGTGTAAATACATTAACTAAAAAAGCAGAAAATTTACTACAACTTTATAATAAAGGTTATAAAGATTCCGAATCACTATTAAGCTTCATCAAATCTGATTCTCAAGCAATTGTTTAACTAAAAAAAGTGTTGTTCACTTTTTTCAGTTAGTAGTTAAGGAATAAATTCAGCTAACTGAATTCTAAAAATATATAACCAAAAAAAACTACTAGCAATTTGATCCTTAACTACTAACTAAATTTATGCATAATTTATATAATGTCTGCAGTAGTGAATCTTATTACTTTTGAAAGCTCAGAAAGAGACATTTCTACTTGATATCCAATTTTTCCAGCACTAAATATAATCGTGTCATAATCTTCAGCTGAAATATCTATAACAGTTTTAAAAAACTTTTTCATTCCAATTGGTGAGCATCCACCATGAATATATCCTGTTAAAGATAATAAATCTTTTGATTTTAACATATCTATAGATTTTTCACCAACTATCTTTGCTGCTTTTTTTAAATTTAACTCTTTTTCAACTGGTATTACGAATACATAATTATTCTTACTTTTACCAACAGTAACTAATGTTTTAAACACACGCTTTGGATTTTGGCTCAATGCTGATGCAACTTCACTCCCACTTACGGCTCCTGTTCCAACATAACTGTGTGTTTCATGTTTAATTTTTTTCTGTTCTAAAATTCTCATTACATTTGTTTTTTCATCCATGATATCATCCTCTTATTAATTCATTAATATAAAAATTATAACATAATCTAACACCACATTTAACATTCTCTGTTTATTTAAAGAAAAACTCACTATTACCTCTCACCCATAAAGGTAAGTTAATTTAGATTAATTAAAATTTACTTATAGTATACTAATCTTGAATTAACAAAATATAAACTAAAAAAAGCTGTAGTTTAAAACTACAGCTTATAATAATCTAAAATTATCTTCTACTTTGTTCTTTTTTAGCTCTTCTGCAAGCAATACATCTTACAGGTTCGTTATCGAATCCTTTTTCTTTGTAGAATTCTTGTTCTCCTACTGTAAATACGAATTCAGCTCCGCAATCTCTGCATACAAGTGTCTTATCTGTCATAATTATTCCTCCTAAAATTAAAAGATTTTAAATCGATAATATAATCCCTAATTTACGAGAAACTACCTATCCAAATGAAACCTATTTTTTTGTTAGCATTTTTGCTACTCATTTAGTATAACATACTATTTATTATATTACAAACTTTTTATTTATTTTTAATATAATTTATAAATCCTTTACTTATATCTTTCAAAATAATGTATAACTAATTTATAACTTAACTCTTGGAATTATGTATTCTTCAATCTTAAATTCCTTATTTATATACTTATTAACAAACCAACAAGTTAAATCATAGGAGCATCTATGTAATAATAACGCTGATTCAGTATTATCTCCAGTATTTATAGAGGCTATATTAATTATTCTTCTTATTTTGTTAAATATTTCTAGTCCATTTTTATCTATATTCGTTTTACTATCTAACTCTTTTAATCTATCATTCTGATTCATTCCCATAAGCAATCCTAAACTTTCAAGCTTAGCTACCTCTTGCGATAAATTTTCTGAAAATATTTTTGCCTTTGATATTGATATATTGGCATCCTCAAATAATGACTTTTCCATAGCTACTATATAATTATTTAAATATCTATAATCTTTATTTAATTCTTTATACACTTTATTTTCCGTAATTGTCCCCACCTTTTCTAAAATTATTTTAAACTAAAACCTTTTTAGTAATTACTACCTTTACTCATTTTTATATAATATATAAAAAGTGTTATAGTTCATGTATACTACAACACCTTTTCACTTTTATTTATTATTTTTAGGTTTATTTTTGATATACCTTTTTTCTCTATGATTTCCTGTCTTCTTTCTATTTACTTTACTATTTCCTTTATTACTTCTATTACTTGAATTATTATTTCCCCTGTGTTCTACGTTAACTATTGGTTTAATTATTTCATATTCCCCTTCTGCTAACACCGGAATAGATTTTCCTATAAGCTTTTCAATATTTCTAAACATCTCCTTTTCTTCTTCATCACAGAATGTTATAGCAATCCCTGAAGATCCTGCTCTTCCTGTTCTCCCAATTCTATGCACATAAGTTTCAGCTACATCTGGCAAATCATAATTTATAACATGAGATAATTCATCAATATCTATACCTCTAGCTGCAATATCAGTAGCAACTAATACTCTTATATTTCCTTCTTTAAAATTATTTAATGCCAACTGTCTTTGATTTTGAGATTTATTTCCATGAATAGCTGCAGCTGTTATTCCAGCTTTTTCAAGATCTTTTGCTATTTTATTTGCTCCATGTTTAGTTCTTGAAAATACTATTACAGATTTTATACTTTCATCCTTTAATAAATGTGTAAGTAATGACTTTTTATTCTTTTTAGGTACATGATATACACCTTGTGAAATAATTTCAACAGTTGAAGAAACTGGCTGAACCTCCACTTTTACAGGATTATTCAAAATAGAATTTACAAGTTTCATTACTTCCTTTGGCATAGTAGCTGAAAATAATAGATTTTGTCTTTCCTTCGGAAGTCTTGATATTATTTTCTTTACATCATGAATCATTCCCATATCAAGCATTCTATCTGCTTCATCAAGAACAAAATATTTTACATTTTTTAAATCAACATGTTTTTGATTTGCTAAATCTAAAAGTCTCCCTGGAGTTGCAACTAATATATCTATACCAGCTTTTATCTTTCTAACCTGAGAACTTTGATTTACTCCACCAAATATAACTGTATCTTTTATATCTAAATACTTAGAATACTCAGCAAAACTTTCTTCTATTTGAATAGCTAACTCTCTTGTAGGTGCTACAATTAAAGCTTTTATATTTCTATCATTATTTTTTTCCTTATCAGCAACTATATTTTGTAATATTGGAATTGCAAAAGCAGCAGTCTTACCAGTTCCTGTTTGTGCACATCCTAAAATATCTTTTCCTTTTAATACTACAGGAATTGAATTCTCTTGTATTTCAGTAGGCTTTTCATATCCCGCCTCTTCCACTGCTCTTAAAATTGGTTTTATTATATCTAAATCTTTAAATAACATATTTTCTCCTTTGTAGTTAAAATAAAAAAAGAAACGCAAATAAATGCTAAATCACTAACATAGCATCTATATAGCGTTTCTCTTTATTAAGTATATATCATTTTTCAATTAATAGCATTAACTTTTTAATACTATATATACCCACATTTCTATAATATTTCCTTAATAATAAAAACTTCTCATTTCATATTTACCAATATCTTATTAATTTAGTTGCTCAATTTTATAATATCCATTCTTAATAGGCAACCAATACTTTGATCCACTTGAAAACAAAATTACTTTTTTATTACTATTTTAGTTTTATAAAATATAAAAAGACTATTTTAAATTATAATATGAAACTATAGTTTTATAATATTAATTTTAAAATAGTCTTTATAACTCATAATTTTATGCTATTATCGATTCATTACTTTCATTTTTAGCACTATTACTTTTTCGCTTATTTATAATATAATCAACAATTATTGCTATAGCTCCATCGCCTGTTACATTAGTTGCTGTACCAAAACTATCTTGAGCTGCATGCAATGCAATCATAATTGGTTTCTCCACTGCCCCAAATCCAAGCATTGATTCTAAAAGTCCAAGTGCTGCCATAACGCCACCCCCTGGTACTCCTGGAGCTGCTATCATTGTAACACCTAACATAAATATAAACGGCATTATCATACCAAAAGTAGGTGTTTGACCATTCATATACATAACTGCCATAGAAGTAAGAACTAAAGTAATAGTGTCCCCTGCTAAATGTATTGTTGCTCCTAGAGGTACAACGAAATCTAAAACTTCTTCACTAATATTATTTTTCTTAACACATTCTAGTGTTACTGGTATAGTAGCTGCCGAAGATTGAGTTCCTACAGCAGTCATGTATGCTGGTATCATGTTTTTTATTAATTTAAATGGATTTTCTTTCTTAATAGCTCCTGCAATACAGTATTGTATAAGTATATAAGCTAATTGTAATGAAAATAATAAAATATATACTATTCCAAAAGACTTTAATGTATTAAAAATCTCTCCACTATAGCTTAACTTTGCAAAAACACATCCAATATATATAGGTACTAATGGAATTAAAACATTAGTTACTATCATTAAAACTATTTTATTAAATTCATCTACTACTTTTAACATAGCACTGTTCTTTATTTTAGATAATCCTATTCCCAATATAAAAGCTAATGTCAATGCAGACATAACTCCCATAATTGCTGGAATTTCAATTGTAAAATAAGGTTCAATAGTTTGTCCTTCTTCACTCAATGCTATACTTCCACTTATTAATTTAGGTAAAATTCCTGCTCCAATTAAATATGCAGCAAACCCAGCTAATAATGTAGATAAATAAGCAACTATTGTAGTTATAAGAAGACCTTTTCCAGATTTACTTCCTAATGAAGCTATTCCTGGAACTATAAAACCTACTATTATCAGTGGAATTATGAAAGATAAAAAATTTCCGAATAACCCACTAAAGGTTGCTAGTATTTTTACTGGAAATTGAATATTATTAGCCCCACATAATAATCCAATACTAATTCCTAATACTAGACATATAAATATTTTTGTAATTAAAGATAGTTTCTTCATTGAACTTGCCCCCTTTATTTGTCCTCCAACAAAACACACTTGTCTTTCATCAATACTCACTATACCCTATTATTTACATAATGTCAAATTTTATTTTAAAAAAAAATCTATAATTTTGTGAGTACATTCAAAATTATAGATTAACTTTCTCCAACTTTTTAAGTATATGATTTAAAAAAATATCATTTTTATAGCAAAAATAATTAGTGTTATCCCTCCAAAAAAATCTGCATACTTAGAAACAAATTCTATCTTTCTAATATATCTACATAAATAAAATGCAAATGTACATAATACTAGTGTTATAAATCCAATAATTGAGCAATCACCTATTACCCTTATTATATTACTTATGTAACTAAATCCAGTAAATCCAACTACAAATGCATCAATACTTACAGATATCCCCAATATTAATACTATACCTTTTTTTAATAATAAACTTTCATCTTTCTCCTCATTATCAAATCCATCTTTTATCATTAGTATCCCTACAACAGCTATGGCTATTCCCCCTACGACTTTAGGAATTGTAGTAATATAAGTTTCAAATAGATGTCCACAAACTCCGCCTAAAAAAAAGAATAAAAATTGAAAAAAAGCAAAGGAAATAATAAAGCCTATTTTATTTATTCTTTTTATAGCTGAATTAACTCCTATACTTATACTTACTCCTACAGCATCCATAGCCAATGCTACACCTACTATAATTAAATCCTTGAAATTCATCCCATCCTCCATTTTACAGTATTTGTATAATTTTATTATATATTTTCTCTACCTATGATTCATATTGTAAATTTTATTTTTTTATCTTTTAATTTACTCTTTTTTGTTGTATAGTATATATTGTATTCGCTAATTAACGAAATAGTATATCACATTAATTCTTAAGTATTAGATATTAATGTATATTTACATAAAACTATAAATTTTTAATTTTAATAAAAGGAGCGTATTTTAATGGCTAATTGTATCATAGCACAATCAGGAGGACCAACATCAGTAATTAATTCTAGCGTTGTTGGATTATTAGAGGCAAATAATACTTTAGGAACTTTTAACAAAGTCTTTGCAGGTTTAAATGGAATAGAGGGTATCTTAAACGGTAATATAATTGAACTTTCTTCATTTTCACAAGAAGAAATAAATAATTTTAGATATACACCTTCATCTGGTTTAGGTTCTTGCAGATATAAAATGAAAAAACTAGAAGAATCTACTGAAGAATATGACAAATTATTAGAAATATTAAAAGCTAATGATATTAAAGCCTTCTTTTATGTTGGCGGAAATGATTCTATGGATACTACTGCAAAATTAAGCGCCTATGCTAAAAAAACTGGAATAGATATTAAATTTATAGGTATTCCTAAAACAATAGATAATGATTTAATGTATACTGATCACACACCTGGTTTTGGTAGTGCAGCAAAATTTATAGCTACTTCTGTACTTGAAACTTACTTAGATTCATCAGTGTATATAAACAATGGAATATTCATATTAGAAACTATGGGACGTGACACTGGTTGGTTAGCTTCTGCTGCAGCATTAGCTCAATTAAATGGAAAGCAAGTTGCTGATTTCATATATTTACCTGAAACTGCATTTGATATTGATAAATTTTTAATAGATGTAAAAAATAAATTTGAAGAACAAAATCAAGTTTATATAGTAGTTTCTGAAGGAATAAGAACTGCTGAAGGTAAGTTTGTTGCTAAAGCTCACGCACAAGCTCATGATAAATTCGGACATGCACAATTAGGTGGCGTTGGTAATTATCTTAAAAACTTAATAATTTCTTCTGGTATAACTAGCAGAGTAAAATCTTTAGAACTTGGAGTTCTACAAAGATGTGCAATGCATTGTGCCTCTAATATCGACATAGAAGAGGCTTATGAAGTTGGATATGAAGCATTAAGACAAGCTTCTCTTGGAAAATGTGGGTATATGATAGGTATAAAACGCGAAAGCAATACTCCTTACAAATCATCATACTTCTTAATAGAAGCTGATAAGGTTGCAAATAATGTTAAATATTTCCCAACTGAATGGATAAATGAAGAAGGAAATAATTTAAAAGCTGAAGTTCTTGAATACTTATCTCCTTTAGTTTCTTCAGTTCCATCAGTTATTTCATCACTTCCAATGCCAGTATTTAAGGTATTTAACAAATAACTTAAGGTTAATCAATGGTTATAAGTTAGTAGTTAGTAGTCTTAGGTATAAATTTAGCTAAGATGGTTTTAAAACATATTATCCAAGAAGCTCGCTCTAGAGTTTCTTCCCTAACTACTAACTACCAACTCAAAACTATTTAGCATACCGCCTACATAAATACTCTATAGTTTCTAAAAATATATTTGCTTCCTTTTTGGTATTATATATTCCCAAACTTACTCTAACTAATCCCGGTACTCCATTTTTACTAATATAATTTTGAAGTTCATTATCTGCTATTCCTAATACTCTTCTTGTATATGGATGTGAACAAAATCCTCCTTGCCTTACTCCAATACCCCTAACTTCTGAAAGTTTTTCTCCAACCTCTTCATAGCTCATTCCATCAATAGTAAATACTAAAATTCCTAATCTATCATTAATATTTTCATTATCAGCATATAATCTCACTCTACTTAAATCTTTAAGTCCATCAATTATATATTTTAATAATTCCTTTTCATTTTTCTCTATAGTATCAAATCCTATCCTCTCAACTTCTTTCATAGCTTCCATAATAGCTACAGCCCCAAAAAGATTAGGTGTTCCTGCTTCATTTTTTTCAGGAGTATTTAACCATATTTCTCTATCATCTAATACAAGATCTACAGTACCACCACCTTTTGAATCTGGTGGGTTCATATTGAAACTTTCCTTTAATCCAATAATTGCACCACTTCCAAATGGAGCATATATTTTATGTCCAGAAAAAACTAAAAAATCTATATTTTCTGAACTATCTTCTTGGCACATAGATACCCTTTTATGAGGAACTAATTGTGCCCCATCAACTATGATTTTACCTCCATATTTATGAATTAATTTGGCTATTCTTTTTATATCATTTATATATCCAGTAACATTTGAAGCTCCTGTTATTGTTATATATTTTATACGTTCCCTATACTTATCCACTAACTCTTCTATATCATTAATATTTATTCTTCCATCTTCACGTACTTCTACATACTTTAAATTACACTTACCTCTCCAAGGTAAATCATTTGAATGATGTTCCATTCTTGTTGTAATTACAATGTCATCTTTGCTATTGATTAATATATTAGATAGCATATTTAATCCATCAGTAGTATTTGCAACAAAAATTGCTGTATAGATATCCTCTGGTGCATTAAAATACTTCAAAAGATAATTTCTACTCTCTTCATATAAATCACTACAATATAATGATTTTTGTCCATCACCCCTTTCAATTGACCCATAATATTCACTTGTTTCTAAAATTTTTTTCATAACTCTTTTAAAAGGCGGTGTAGTCGCTGCATTATCAAGGTTTATAGGAATAATCCTTCCCTTACCTTCTACATTAACCTTTTTATCCAACCCTACAAATAGTTTTCTTAAATCATCTTTATTATCCTTATGCATAACAATTCCCTCCAATACAATATATTCCTTGTTACATCGATTGTTACATCCACTTTCTTGGCACCCTTATTTGTAATATCTCCTTTATAATACTCATATTCTATAAAGTAACATATGTGTTTAAAATACATATATTATTAATAAATTTATTATTTGGAGGGGAATAATGAGTTCAAAAAAAAATAATAAAGACAATGATGATTTAAATTTTATACCTTTAAATATTGATTCTACACTTTCACCAGATGGTTCAAAGTTTCCATTGCTTCTTAATTTTGATGAAATATCACTTTCAGGAATGTACGGTGGAATGTCATTAGGTTTTTCAAATCTTAATGCCACTCCTATTCCATTAGACTTAGTTGGATCAACAACATCTGTAATTGCACCACTTACACCTTATCCTAAAAATATACCTACTATAAATGATGATAATACCCCTTATACACCTAAAACAAAACAACCTAATAATAATAATAATAATAATAATAATAATAATAATAATAATAATAATGCTAAAAACCAAAACAATAATTCTAACTATCTAGAATATCCAGCGGAATCAGATGATGATTTTCTTCATTCATACAATGAACCATCACTTAACGAAAGATACTTAGATAATCCTGTTAATGCTGTCGATATATTAAGGAATTTCGATCTTTCTTTAGATTATATTTCAACAGATTCTCGTAAAAACAATTGTACTGAAGAAGATGTGAATAAAATTTTTGATATAATTGAAAGTGATCATTCTGGAATATTAGCTACTATGAAAGCCTATAGGGTTCCTTATCCAATAGCAAAGCTATTAATTAAAAAGATTATTAAAATTTCTTTAGACAATTATAATAAGTAGGTGAGTTTTATGGAACAATTTAACAAATCTCTACCTAGAGTAAATACTAATATAAGAATTCTTCATGCTAATCCAACTACATCTAATATAGATGTTTATATAAATGGTTCACTCTTAGCAAGTAATGTTGGATTTGGAAAAATTTCTAAGTATTTTACCATAACACCTGGAGAGTATAACTTTCAACTTTATCTAACAGGCACTTATGATAAACCTATACTTTCTCAAGATATTCAGTTAATTGCCAATGCAAATTATACTATTTCATTAGTTACATTATCTAATAATTTGTTTTTATTTAGGTTAAAAGATGATAATGTTCCCGTAACAAAATCTCAGGCATATTTAAGATTCATAAATCTTTCACACAATTCACCATTATTAACTTTATCATTACCTAATAATTTCATCTTATTTAATGAAGTTGAATATTTAGAAACTACTAGTTACTATCAACTTTCTCCTGGAATATATAATTTTGAAGTATTATTTGCATCTTCAGATGTTACAGCAAAATATATAAAAAATATAACTTTAGTTGGTGGAAAATTTTATACAATCTATATACTTGGAGTATTTAACGGAAAACCAGTTATAGGTTACTTGCTCACTGAAGATTTAATTTAAAAAAAGGAGTTGTTTTTTAAACATCTCCTTTTTTAGATTTGATAAGGTTTTAGTATAATAGTATAATTAAAAGGTATAATTTTAATTGAGGTATTATATCAAAAGCTTATTATAGTCTCAAGTTTAAAGTTTTAAGTTTAAGAATAAATTCAGCTTAACTGAATTTTTAAAAAGCGATACTAAAGTTTTATGTTTGACTTACCACTTATAACTTTCTAAACTTCACAGTTAAATTTTGATACAGCCTCATATTACTTATAAGACTTCACTATATTACGGAGGAAATTATGATAATACTAAGTTGTAAAGATATATGTAAAAGCTATGGAGTAAGGGATGTTCTTAAAGATATTACCTTCTCAATTAATGAAGGCGATAAAGTTGGAATCATTGGTGCCAATGGTGAGGGAAAATCTACCCTTTTTAAGATAATAACAAAAGAAATATCTCAAGATTCTGGTGAAGTTTTTATAGACAAAAATAAAACACTAGGTTATTTATCTCAAAATTTATCACTTGACTCTGATAAAAATATTTACGAAGAAGCTATTTCAGTTTTTGAAGAAATATTAAATATTGAATCGAGACTTTCATCATTAGAAATAAAAATGAGTGAGCCCTATGATGATAAAAATGCAGCATATCATGAAAAGCTTATTAAAGATTATACTACTCTTCAAGATTTATATTCACATAAAGGTGGTTATGTCTATAAAGGTGAAATTTCAAGAGTATTAAAAGGTCTTGGCTTTACTGAAGATGATTTTTATAAACCAATAATTACATTAAGTGGTGGACAAAAAACAAGAGTTGCATTATGTAAATTGTTATTACGTAAACCTGATATAATATTACTTGATGAGCCTACTAATCACTTAGACTTAGAAGCTATAAGTTGGTTAGAAGACTATATGAAAAATTATAAGGGAACAGTTTTAGTGATATCACATGATAGATTTTTCTTAGATTCTGTTACTACACATACTTATGAAGTAATAAGTGGTAAAATAGAATGTTATAATGTTCCTTATACTAAATTTATAGATTTAAGAAAAAAGAATTATGAAGCTAAACTAAAGGCTTATAATTTACAGCAAGCTGAAATTAAAAGACAAGAAGCCATAATTGAAAAGTTCCGTTCATTTAACCGTGAAAAAAGTATAAGAGCTGCTGAAAGTAGAGAAAAAGCTCTAGATAAAATGGAAAAAATTGAAGCTCCTGCTCATGAAAAAGAAGCCTCTAAAATTAAATTTGAAGCTTCAGTAAAAAGTGGATATGATGTTTTACATATAGAAAATATGGCAAAATCTTATGGCGAAAAAACTTTATTTTCAAATTTAAATTTAGACTTAAAACGTGGAGAAAAAGTAGCATTAATTGGTGAAAATGGCCGTGGTAAAACTACTTTATTTAAAATAATAATGGATACGGTAGAATCTGATACTGGAGTAAAAGTATTAGGTACTAATGTTAATGTTGGTTACTATGATCAAGAACAATCTGATTTAAATTTAGATAAAACAATTATTGATGAAGTTTGGGATGAATTCCCTAACTTAACAACATCAAAACTTAGAAGCTATTTAGCCTCATTCCTTTTTACTGGTGATGATGTATTTAAAGTAATAAAAACTCTTAGCGGTGGAGAAAAATGTAGAATTAATTTGTTGAAGCTAATGCTCTCTAAATCTAATCTTTTACTATTAGATGAACCTACAAATCACCTTGATATTATGTCAAGGGAGGCTTTAGAAGATGCAATTTTAGAATATGATGGCACATTAATGGTAATATCTCATGATAGATACTTCTTAAATAAAGTAATTGGACGTATACTTGAATTAAAAGAAGATGGAGTAACTGAATACTTAGGAAATTATAGCTATTACCAAGAGAAAAAGCTTAATCCTAGTAGATTTGAAAGTTATGAAGAATTAGCTAATGGAAAAACTAAAACTCAACTTAAAGACGAAAAGAAAAAGAAACGTGAAGCTGAAAAAGAAGCTAAAGCTATGCAACTTAAAATTAAAAATCTAGAAAAAACTATCTCTGAAAAAGAAGATGAATTAACTCAATTGCAAGAACAACTTTGTCTTGAATCAATATATTCTAATCCATCTGAAAGCCAAAGAGTTAATAACGAAATTAAAGAATTAGAAGAAACTATTGCTAATCTTTATGAAGAGTGGGAATCACTAGCTTAAACTTATCTTATTAATAAATGCTTTTAAATATTTAATAAAAAATAAAAATAAGAAATTAGGAATTTTTATCTTAATTTCTTATTTTTATTGTGTTATATACCTTCTTTTATAAAACTCACAAAAAAGGTAGTGTATCTTTTAAAAATACACTACCCTTTTTATTAAGCTGCTTCTACAATACTTTCTGAAGTTTTTTCCTTAACTAAGTTATTAAATATAAATTTTCTTATCATATCCACTGGAATTATTGTGAATGCCATAGCTATTATAACAAGCCAATGTCCTGATGTGATTGGTGTACAACTAAAGAAGTCACCACCAACAATAGTTAATATAACTTGAACTACCACTATAATTCCCATCACCTTTAAAAAGCTTATATTTTCTTTAATATGTTCAAATATATTTACTGTATTACTTCTTACATTGAATCCATTAAATACTGCACAAAGTACAAACATTGAAAAATACGCTGTCATATGCTCTTCTGTATTTGAAAACATATTTACAAAGAATGGAGTCTTTAAGAATATAAAACTTAAGATTGTTACCCAAGCACCAGCAAATAGAATTTGATTCATCATAGTACTAGAAACTATACTTTGAGTTCTTGATTTAGGTTTTTCTAACATATACTTTTTAAGTGCTGGTTCAGAACCTAAAGCTAAAGCACCAAGCCCATCCATAACTAAATTAATCCATAGTATATGTGTAATCTTAAGTGGCTCTTCAATACCAAAGAATGGAGCTATAGCACAAACAGCAACTGCACCTACATTTATTGTTAATTGGAATTTAATAAATTTTAAGATATTATTATAAATCGTTCTACCATAAAGTATAGCATTTTCAATTGATTTAAAATTATCATCTAAAATTACTATTGCACCAGCTTCTTTTGCTACATCTGTACCGCTACCCATTGCAAAACCAACATCTGCTCTCTTTAATGCAGGAGCATCATTTACACCATCGCCTGTCATACCACATACAAGGTTTAATTCTTGAGCTAATCTTACCATCCTTGATTTATCTGTTGGTAATGCTCTAGCAATAACTCTTAAATTAGGTATAATAGATTTAACTTCATCATCAGACATCTTGTTTAATTCTTCTGATGTTAATGCAACATCAGATTTAGATTTTAATAATCCAGCTTCTTTTGCTATAGCAACTGCAGTTTCTTTTCTATCACCAGTTATCATTACAACTTGAATACCTGCATTTTGAACTTCTTCTATAGCTTGTTTAGCTTCTGGTCTTACATCATCTCTAATACCGACAAAACCAACTATAACTAAATCTTCTGGTAATGTATCATCAACTAATTCACTTTCGCTATAAGCAAAAGATAATACTCTCATTGCTCTTACAGCTAGTCCATCAATTTTTTCGTTAATTTTATCTTTATTTATAGCTACAACATTTCCATTTTCATCTATCATTTTAGTAGCTTTAGCAAGTAATCTTTCTGGAGCACCTTTGTATACAGTTTTTCCATCTAACTGACTTGCAGAATATTTATTAGCAGAATTAAATCCTTGAGATTTTTCTACTGTAATATTAGTTAATTTATTCATTTCTTCTTGAGTTAAAAAATTTAATAATGCTTTATCTGTAGCATTACCACCAATAACTTTACCTTCAGCGTCAAACATTGCACCTGTATTTTTACCAATACAAAGTTTCATCATTTCTTTTACCATAGAACCCTCTTTGTAACTATCTTTTAAGTTACCATCAAAGAATTCTACTACTTCTAATTGCCCTTTAGTAATTGTACCTGTCTTATCTGAAAATAAAATATTTAAAGAACCTGCTGTCTCTATTCCTATTGGTTTTCTAACAAGTACGTTGTTTTGTAACATCTTAGATGTATTTCTCATAAGAACAATAGCAATCATAAGAGGTAATCCTTCTGGAACAGCCATAACAACTATAACAACCGCAAGCATAATAGCTTCTAATACATCCTTAAATACCATTACACCACCACTGGCAAAATAATCAGAAAATCCACCTGCAACAATTACCTTATGACCTAATAATGCTAAAGCTATAACAACTGAACCTATATAACCAAACATTGAAATTTGTGATGCAAGCTTAGAAAGCTTAACTTTTAATGGACTATCTACTTCATCATCAGCCATATCTTCTGCCATTGCACCCATCATAGTTTTCATACCAACTTTAGTAACTTCCATTATACCTTCACCATTGAATACAACTGCACCTCTAAATAAAGAATGCGCATCAACAAAAGTATCACCAGTTACATCTGCAGTCATTGCAGCTTCTTTATAAGCCTTAGAATCATTAACTGCAAACTTTTTACACTCTTCTGCCTCACCATTAAGAGCTGAATTATCAACCCTTAAATCACCTTGATAAAGATATCCATCCGCTGGAATTTTATCACCACTTTGAAGAATTACCATATCCCCAACAACTAAATCATCAATTTCAATTTCTACTATTTTTCCATCTCTATGTACCTTACATACATCTTTCTTAGTAGAATCTTTTAACTTTCTATACTCATTATCACTTGCCATTTCAGTTTTTGCAGAAATTCCAGTAACAAGTAATACGGAAACAGCTATCCCAATAAGTTCTCCAAACTCTGCATATCCCATAAATGCCATAATAGCCATAATTGCTGCAATTGCAAGTAATAGCTTTATCATTGGATCATCAAATGCACCCTTAAACTTGTCCCAAAACGTTTCTGGTTTAGCTTCATGAATTATATTATCTCCATGGAGCTTTCTACTTTCCTCTACTTGACCTTTATTAAGTCCTTTAATCATTACTTCCTCTCCCTAATATAAATTTACATATTTTTTATAAAATATAGTATATCTACTATATTATCACTTATTATTACATATTAAAAACATTATTAATATATATCTAAAAATATACACGCAAAAGCATCTTTATCTTTTGCATGTATTTCCTTCATTACTGATATAAAGCTAATACTCCATTTAAATCTGCTATTTTACCTTCTCCTACTGCTTTAAATTGCCATTCTGAACCACTTCTATAAAGCTCCGCAAAAATTACTGATGTTGCAGTAGAACCATTTTCTTTCAAATTAAATCTACAAATTTCTTTTTCATTTTGATCTAAATCTATTAATCTCACATATGAATTATTTATCATTCCAAATGTTTGTCTCTTAGCCATAGCTTCATGTATAGTAACAACAAATACAATCTTAGCTATATTAGGATTAATATTTTCTAAATCTATGTTTATAGTTTCATCATCACCTTCACCAGCACCAGTTCTATTATCCCCTGCTAATGAAATTCCTTGCCCTTCTTTATTATTAAAGAATATAACATTTGATACTGTATTGAATTTATTATTTGAATCTAATAAAAAAGCAGCTATATCTAAATCAAAATCAAACCCATTATTTGATATATCCCAACCAGCACCAAGTTTTACTCTTTTTAATCCTGGATTTCTCTTTGTTAAATCTAAAATATCATTTTTATTTAAATTTAAAATTCCTCCTGTTTGAGAAGTACTATTTGAATTTCCTGTTAAATTTCCAAATCCTGAACCTAAATTAATTCCCATTTCTTACACCTCTATTTGTACATATTTGCTAAAGAAGAAACCGTTGCATGTAGTAGTTCTCCTCTTGCTTTAAATTGCCAGCTTCCATTTTTTCTTTCTAACTCTGCAAAAAGTAAAGCGGTATTATCTCCACCATCTTCGGATAGATTGTATCTACAAATTTCTTTATTTCCACTATCTTCATTTAATAATCTAATATAAGCATTTTTCACCTTAGAAAAGCTTTGCTTTCTTGCTACTGCATCATAAATATTAAGAGCAAAAATCACTTTACTACAATTACCTGGTAGCTTATCTAAATTAACTGATATCTTTTCATCATCTCCATCACCTGCGCCTGTTCTATTGTCACCATGTAAATATATACCTTGACCATTTAAATTTCCAAAGTAAATTACTCCTCTATTTATAAGTTTATCATTTTCGTTTAATAATATAGCAATTAAATCTAAATCATAATCAGCACCTAATTTGAAGAAACCTTTTTTAGCAACATCCCATCCCGCTGCTAACATCACATTCTTTAATCCTGGCTCTGTTTTTGTTAAGTCTAAGACATCATTCTTTTTTAAATTCAAAACTCCTAACATATCTTTCCTCCTATAAATTATTTATTTAACCCCTACACGGCATATTTAGTTAATAGTTGCAGTTGAAACTACCATAGTAGTTTCTAATAATTTATATTTTTTAAAGTCTGCTAAAGCAGACTTTATTCATTAACTAATAACTACATATAAAGTCCTAAAATTCCATTTAAATCAGCAATTTTACCTTCTCCAATAGCTTTAAATTGCCATTCACCACTTTGTTTGTACAACTCTGCAAAAATTACAGAAGTAACAGTTGATCCATTTTCTTTTAAATTAAATCTACAAACTTCTCTTTCATTATGTTCTTCATCTAAAATTCTTACATATGAATTTTCAACCATTCCAAAAGTTTGTCTTTTAGATTGTGCTTCGTGAATTGTAACAACAAAAACTATTTTTTGAACATGTGGCGAAATAGCTTCTAAATCTATTCTGATTCTTTCATCGTCTCCCTCACCTGCACCAGTTCTGTTATCACCTTCTAAGTAAATTCCTTGCCCCTGCATATTATTAAAGAATATAACATCATCTGGAATATTTTGTACTTTGCCATTTGCATTTAATAAAAATGCTGCTATATCTAAATCAAAGTCTTGCCCTATTGTTGCAACATCCCAACCAGCACCTAATATTACCTTTTTAAGCCCTGGATTCTTCTTAGTCAGATTTAACACATCATTCTTTTTTAAATTTAAGGCATTAACATTGTTATTACTTGAACCTGAGTAAATATTATTCATCATTGAACCTAAATTAATTCCCATTTTTATACCCCCTTAGGATTTAAGTATTATTTATAATTATCTTATGCGATAAATTATACCATTTAACAAAATACTTTTCAACTCTTTTTACAGTATCAAATAAAATTTTTTAATTCATTTTTTTATTTTTTATTAATATTTAATTTAAAGCTGGCATTATGCCAGCTTTATATCTTAATTATTTATTTTTCATCCTATTATAAAATTAACTTTGTGCTATATTTTTCTTCATGCTATGTTTAATTCTTTCAAGTTTAGCTGAGTTCTCAATTCTTTGAATTCTATTAGACTCTTGAATTGCTTTTGTATCTTCAATTCCTTTCATTATAGTTTCAAATGATTTTTCTAATGTAGATATAGCAACAGAACTTCCTGAAGCCATTTTAGCAATTTCCACAGACTGTCTAGCGGTATTTTGAGAATTTCTCATAATAAGCTCATTTGTCTTATCATCCAATTGTTTTATTGATTTAGCTTGTATTTCTTGTCTTTTTAAAATAACTGCTTGAGCTAAACATTGTTTAAATATAGGCAATGTAACTATAAATGAAGAATTAATTTTTCTCATTAAATTAAAGTTAGACATTTGAATACTTTGAATCATTGGTGCTGCTTGAATGGCAACATTTTCTGCAATTTGAAGATCATAAACACGTTGTGATAGCATCTCTTTACTTATTTCAAGTTTTTGTGTTAACATCTGTTTTTCTTCTTGATTAATATCATTATTAATAGAAATTTGTGAAATATATAAATCTATTTCTTCTAATGCTAATTCACCTGCAACAATATACTTTTCAAGCAATTGATAGTAATGAAGATTAGCATCATATAATTTTTTTAAATTAGCATTTGATTCTCGTATGTCATTTTCATATTTCTTTAATAAAAGATACACCTTTTCAACTTCATACCCCATAGTATCATATTTTTGAAATAACTTTGCCACACTATTACCTACACCTTTCATAAGTTTAGATAACATTGATTGTTTTTCTGTACCTTCTAATTCTTTGACATCAAATTTATCCATTATTTTGGTTAAGTTTACTAACATTTCACTAACTTCTTCTGATTTTACTGCCTTCATTGAACTTAATAATTCATCTGATACCTTAGAAATATTTTCACTTGCTTTTTGCCCAAACATTACTATAGAATTTGGATTTTGAATTTCAACTTCTCCTGTTAACTTCTGAACCTCTTCCATGTTTCTTAATCTTTGTTTATACTCTGAAATTGTAGCCATATCAAATTCTTGATTTTGTATTTGCATACTTTCTTGAGGATTCATATATCCATATTGATTTTGATACCCCATTTCTATGTTTATTTGATCACCTGATTGCCCTTGGTAATTCATCTGTGCATTTTGATATGCATTATAATTATTATTATTTTGAAAATCACTATTTATTCCATTAAATGATTGTCCCATATTATCATTATTATAATTATTCATCACTATCACTCCCACCTTTATTTATTTTTTTAAAAACTTTGAAAAAATCCCCTGCTTCATACTAATTAACTCTTTATAGGTTGAATCATATTTCATTACTTCCAACCTAAAATCATTTAATACTGTTTCTTTTATTACATTATTAATGTTAAATAATCCAGATGGATTAAAAATCACTATATCTATGCCAATAGTATGTATATATCCTAAAAGTAGTTGCATCGATTCTGGTAAAACCTCTTCCTTTTCAAGATAAATAACTATCTTAGGAACAGCACCTGTAAAATCAAAATTATCTACTAATCTGACAATACTTTCATTTAAACCTAAAACTAATACAAGTAATCTTAATACTTCTTCTTTATTAAAACTTTTATTATATAACTCCTTACTAGTAATAGTTTCATTAAATTTTTTAAGCAAAAAATTTTGAACATCTTCACTATATTTAGAAAATTTATATATAGGAAGTTTTTTGATTGCTTCAATATCAAAAGTACCATCACTTAATTGACAAAACATAATCTGATACATATCATCTGTAAACTTTACGTCCTCTGAAAAATATATTCCATTAAACACTAAAGTATTAGATGATGAAGTGCAATATTTTACAAGCTTTTGATATTCAAACTCATCTTTATACATTCCATCTATTTTCTTAAAGAAGCATGGCACTCTAACTGTATCTCCTTCAACCTTAAATCCACTTCTTAATTTGCAAGGTTCATTCCAATAAATATATATATCCTCTAAAACAGTATCTAATAATACACTCTTAGTATAACCCTTTCTAAATTGCCATGGCTTAAAAACTCCTGTTCTAGAAAATAATTGTTCCTCTACTTCTCTTTGAATTTGCTTAGTAATTGTTTCAAAATTATCAATAGCTTTTCCTTTGCTAGCTCTTTCATTAAATGATTCTATACTCAAAATTCCCATACTTTTTATACATTCACTTAATCTATCTTCTTCTATCTCGCTCCAAAATTCTTCTTTTAACGGATTGATATAAATAACATCATATCCCATTTTATAAAGCATAATTAGAAAATAAATTTCATGTCTTTCAATATTTCCATAATAAATACATTTAGGATTTATACTTGAATCATACTTTATATTCTTTGCATATGTATAAGTCCAAACAATTAACTTAGTTATAAAATTGTTTCTCACATTATCATTAAAGAAATTTTCTTTATTACATGCCATTGGAATAACATATTCTAATGCCTTCAAAAATTTTAAGTTAATTTCAAATTCCTCAAATATAGTAATTTCTTGAGAAGACATTTTATATACATCCATAAATGCAAGTTCATTAAATATATATTGAATTAACTCCATTTCTCCACTTAAAGGTATAGAACCATCAAATATAATACATTTATCTTCTTCTAAGCATTTATTTTGAATTGTCTTTATATAATTATCATAGTTAGAACTATCTTCTACACCTATAAATCTATAAAAATATGGCTTAAACTTATTGTATGTATCCTCTCGTTCGTAAATAGTTCTAAACATATACATTGTTATGTTTTTTAAATTTATAGCCATTTATCTTCCTCTTACTTTCTAAAAATTATACTTATATATAAATTTTACCTTATTTAATATCCACCTTTCAACACTTATCAACTTTATTTACCAATATTATTATTTTTTCACATTAATACTCTTAAATACATATTAATCTTTGTTTAATTATTTTTCTTCAATAAAAATATTATTGTACCTAATGCTATAAAAATACCATGAGCGTAATATTCCCATGGTATTTTTAATAATTTCATAACTTTTATAAGATTATAAAACTAAATTTTAACTAAAATCTCATTTATATCTTCACTTACTTTAAGCCTTTCACTATAAACCCAATCTACATCAAATTTTAAATTAAATATCTTAGAAAAAGAATAATACATATTAATCTTTTGATAATAAATTTCTAAGTCATCAAGGTTTCCTGTAAAACATTCTGGCTTTGTTATTTCTTTAGCCTTAGCAACAAAAACCTCCTCTACATACTCAAGGAATTTATTCATAAGTTCTTCACTAGCAACATCAAAAGGAACTTTTAATAAATCCCATTGATCCTCTTCCTTAAGCTTATATCTTTTAATTTTTTCTAATATCAATAAATATTCACTAATATCCATTTTTGTATAATAATCCAGCTTTTCTTCTCTAGTTTTCCATAAAACTAGCTTTTCATTTAATGGTAAGCTTTTTATAGTAAGTATTGCCTCTGATGGACCCACAACTGCTTCTTTAATTACTTCATCTTTTACTTCTAACTTTCTACTTAGAAAATTATGTGTATCTGAAACCCCTGCAACATATCCAACATCATATATACCTTTTCTACCTGCTCTACCTGCTACTTGCTTTACCTCCTGTGAAGTTAACTCTCTCATTTCTTCACCATCAAACTTTCTTATAGACATGAATACAACTCTTCTAATTGGAAGATTAACCCCCATTCCAATAGCATCAGTTGTAACTAGCACTTTATTTTCTTTATTTATAAATTGTTCATATTGCATCTTTCTAACTTCTGGTGGTAAATCACCGTAAATAATACTAGTCTTAATATTTTTATTTGAATAATCTTGAGCTATTTCTAAAACCCTCTTTTTAGAAAAAACTACAATAGCATCGCCTTCTTGAACATCATTATAACTAAAGTTTTTATTTTCAACTTCTAGTGGTATACTTCTATGATATTCTTTTATTTCATAATCATCTTCACAATCATCTAGAATTTTAATTAATAACTCCTTAGCATTCATTGCTCCACAAACATGAATTTCATTGCATCTAAGCCCTAATAATGCTCTAGTCCATGCTATACCCCTTTGAGAATCATTAATCATTTGTATTTCATCAATAACTGCAATATCATAATTTTGCTTTAAATTAACCTTCTCAATAGTACATGAAACATGTGTTGCATTTTCATTAATTATTTCTTCTTCTCCAGTCATTAAATCACAAACTACACCTTCACTATTTAACTTTTCATAATTTTCTAATGC
The DNA here is from genome assembly GCF_040227035.1 of Clostridium sp. RTP31139st1_H3_RTP31139_211217. NCBI lineage: Bacteria > Bacillati > Bacillota > Clostridia > Eubacteriales > Clostridiaceae > Clostridium > Clostridium sp. RTP31139st1_H3_RTP31139_211217. The sequence continues at coordinate 51,812 of NZ_JBCOAB010000002.1, read as the reverse complement.
TAATATCCTAAGTGGTGATAAATAAACACCTTTTTTAGCTGTTTTTAATCTTTCTACTGCATTATAAGTCTTTCCTGTATTGGTATCCCCCAGATGAACATAAATCTTTCTTTTCATTCTTCTTGTTACCATGTATTCATCCTTAGGATTATCTGGAAATGCCTCTTCAAAAGCTTCTCCAATCAGTTTTGGTATATGTCTTTTTGTAAGAACTGTCATAACACCTGAATTTAAAAAAGTATTATAGTTTCCCCTAACTACCTCATAAAAATCAAAATCAGTATTATTTTTTTTATTATAATCTTCAAGCATCCTCTTAGAAATATCTTCTAAAAGCTCTTCATATCTATCACATACATCTTGATAGTCCTTAAAGCCTTCATTCTCCATTTCTTTTAATAATCTAATCTTCTTTCTAATTGAAGTTTCTTGCTCTATTAACGCTCCTACTTTTGAATGATGCGCTATCTCCTCTATTTGATTAATTTGACTCTTTAACTTTTTAAACTCTCTTAGTGCTGCATTCTTTTTCATATAATTCCTCCGCTAACCTATTAGTTCTTTTACCCACATTATTGCTTTTCTAACATCTTCCTCTTTATTATTTTTAAGAGGCTCCATAAAATCAATTTCTCCTATAAACTTATTATTAGGAATTTCTTTTTTTATATTATTAAAAAATTTAGTTGCTCCTCCCCCACCATGACATGCAAATAATCCAATATTCTTTTTTTCAATTTTATTATTTTTTAAAAATGTATTAAGCGGTGGTGCATAAGTTCCTACCCATATAGGTGTTCCAATAAAAATATTATCATATTGATTAATATCTTTATCTAAATACAAAAGTTCTGGTTTTTCTTTAAAAATTACACTTTTTCCTCCCCAGAAATATTTTTTAAAACCTTTATCACTATACTTCTTTTTTGTTTTTAGTTCTAATACATCTGCATTTATAGCCTTTGCTATTGATTCTGCAATTAACCTTGTATTTCCTTCTAATGAATAAAACACAACTAAATTCCTCATGGAATAATCTCCTCTTTTTTATATTAATTAATATAACATTATTATAAATCACTTTACATTATTACCCAACAAAAAATTCCTATGTAAATTTAAATCATATTATTTTCACCAAATTGAAACACAATTGACAAATTTAAATATTATACTAAATACATAAAGTGAAACAAAAAAATTTCCCCTAATACAAAAAATTCCTAGAAGATACCATCCCCCGGTAAATATTCTAGGAACTTTTTATTTATTTAAAGCCTCGGTAAACGTTTACTATTGTTAAATTATACAATTAATTAATATACATACTACTCCTGCAATAACTAAAGAAATCATTGTTGTACTTATACTTATAGTTGTTTCTATTTTTGGTGATTCTTCATTTTTCTTTTCTAGTTCAAAGTTTTCATTATCAACCTTAGCTAAGTATTGTGCATTGTTTTGTTCCATTACTTGAAATGATAATCCAATAGGATTCCCTCCTATAGAAGAAAAAACTCCTAACATGATAAAAAGTATTCCTTCCATAAAAAGTGCATCATTTAATGGACACATTGCAATTTTAGTAATTACCAATGCAGTAAGAATTAATACTGCAATTAGTATTGCCGCATACATAACGCATTTCCCAAATGATCTTATCCTACTTTTATACATAACATTTTTCCTCCCTCTTTATGTTATTTTCTTAATTCATTAAATAAAAAACTTAACTTATTTTTTACTTACCTACTATAATATACACAAATCAACTATTAATAATCACACTTTACTCCACATAATACATGATAAATTATAAATTTATAAAACTTGCTCTTAACCTAAAAAAAGCTAGTAAATTTCAATAAAGAAATGTAATTATAACTATCAATTTATCATTATAATCACTTAACCTTCTTATTAATTTCCTTACAAAATCAGAAAATTCCCAGAAGTAATTTATGTAAAATAATACTTCTAGGAATTTCTTATAACTTTATTAAACTTCTATCATTTTTAATATTATTAGCTTAAGAACATTTTCATATCATCTTCTACATTAGTTATTCCACCAATTCCAAAGTTTTCAACTAAAACTTTTGCTACATTTGGTGAAAGGAATGCTGGAAGTGTTGGTCCTAAATGAATATTCTTTACGCCAAGGTATAATAATGATAATAATACAATTACCGCCTTTTGTTCATACCAAGCAATATTAAATGCTATTGGTAATTCATTAATATCTTCTAACTCAAATACCTCTTTTAATTTTAATGCTATTAATGCTAATGAATATGAATCATTACATTGTCCTGCATCTAAAACTCTTGGAATTCCATTTATATCACCAAGATCTAATTTATTATATTTATATTTAGCACAACCTGCAGTTAATATTACTGTATCTTTTGGTAAAGCCTTTGCAAAATCAGTATAGTAATTTCTTGATTTAGCTCTTCCGTCACATCCAGCCATTACAAAGAATTTCTTTATGGCTCCTGTTTTAACAGCTTCAACAACTTGATCTGCTAACGCTAAAACTTGTGCATGAGCAAATCCACCAATGATTTCACCTTGTTCTATTTCTGTTGGAGATTTACACTTCTTAGCTTGTTCAATTATTGCAGTGAAATCTTTTTTACCATTTTCATCAGCCTCAATATGAACGCAACCTTCAAATCCTGCTGCTCCTGTTGTATACATTCTTGATTTATAGCTTTCATTCTTTGGTGGTACTATACAGTTAGTAGTCATTAATATTGGTCCGTTAAAGCTTTCAAATTCTTCTCTTTGCTTCCACCATGCATTACCATAGTTACCTACTAAGTGCTTGTACTTCTTTAAATTTGGATAATAATGAGCTGGTAGCATTTCTGAATGAGTATAAACATCTACACCAGTTCCTTCAGTTTGAATTAACAATTGCTCTATATCCTTTAAATCATGTCCAGATACTAAAATTCCTGGATTCTTACCTACTCCTATATTTACTTTAGTTATTTCGGGATTACCATAAGTCTTAGTATTAGCAGTATCTAACAATGCCATACCATCAACCCCTACTTTACCTGTTTCTAATGTTAAAGCAATTAACTCATCTACAGTTAAAGTGTCATCTACTAATTTAGCTAAAGTTTCTTGCATAAATGTATCTATTTCTTCATTATCATACCCTAAAGCATTAGCATGCTTTGAATATGCTGATAATCCCTTTAATCCATAAGTTATAAGTTCTCTTAATGATCTTATATCCTCATCTTTTGTTGCAAGAACACCAACTTCATCACTATTTGACTTTTCTTCTAATATTAAATTTAATGACTTAACTTCCTTATTTACGCCTACAATACCTTTAATCTTTTCTAAAATACCTGTTTTTTTGTCCATTTCTTCATTTGAAGAAGCGTCCCATAAAGCTACCTCTGATAAACCTTCTTTATTATCTAATTTAGCCATTAATTCAGCCTTTATTCTTAAAGTTTCCTTAACTCTACTATAAAATACTTCATTATCAAAATTAGCATTTGTTATAGTTGTAAATAAATTTAATGTAATAAAGTGATTTAATTCTTTATCTATTTTCTTTCCTTCTTTTCTTAATCTTGTTGTTACTTCTGATAATCCCTTAGTAACATATATTAATAAATCTTGCATATTTGCAAGCTCTGGACTTTTTCCACACACACCAAATTTAGTACATCCACTACATCCTGCTGTTTCTTGACATTGAAAACAAAACATCTTATTTTGCATATTTAAAAATCTCCTTTTGAAATATATTTCTTAACCTCATGTACTTATTCTATATCTATATAAAAAAAGAATCCGTAACACTTGTTACGAATTCTTTTTTTTTTTACATAAATAATTCTTCCTCTAAACCTTCAATATCTAATACTTTTATTACTTTTCTATTAAATTCAATATAATTCATATCTCTTAAATTAATCAATTCTCTTGATAAGGATGGTCTTGGAACTCCTAATAACGCTGCTATTTCTTCTTTTGTGTTTTTCAATATAATAGAACTACTTTTTTGTTCTTTTACTTCATTCAAAATATAATTAATGACCTTTTGTCTTATGCTTTTAAAGGATATACTCTTTATTTTCGAATTTAAAATAAAAACTTTATTACTCAATAAAGAAACAAAATTTTCTAATACCTTTTCTTCATTTGAGCATATCTTTAAAACATCATTTTTATTTATAAAAAGTATCTTACATTCACTTAAAGCAATAACAGTAGCTGGATAAGTTTTTGCTTTTGAAAATACTAATGCTTCTCCAAACACATCTCCTTCATCTAATCTATTTAATACTATGTATTTGCCGTTAGAATATAGTCTTTGTATTTCTACAACCCCATCTAAGACCAAAGCTAAACTTCCACACTCATCATCCTCATGTGCAATTATTTCACCTTTACTATAAGACTTTATATAATACTTTATTTCCTTTAAAACATTTCTTATGTTCTCATCACTTAATCCAATAAATAATTGATTTTTTTTTATTATTTTAATTATACTCTCCATATAATGCATTCCTTTTTACTCTTGTATAGGCAATATAATAATAAACTCACTTCCTTTTCCAATTTCACTAATTACAGTAATTTCTCCTCCATGAAGATTAATTAAATTCTTAGTTAAAGTTAATCCTAATCCACTACCTCCAAATACCTCAGAAGACACACTATTAACCTGACCGAATCTATCAAAAATATTCTTATGATACTTTTCATCTATGCCTATTCCAGTATCTTTAACCCCTATTTTAACTTTTCCTTCTAATTCACAAATACTAACGGTTATAGTGCCACCCACGTCAGTAAATTTAATAGCATTTCCAATTAAGTTTATTATACATCTTTCTATATCTAATTTATCACAATTTATAAATAACTCTTCTATTTCTGGATCAATTATAATTTCTAGGCCTTTAACTTCCGCAAGTTCAACCATTGATAAAGCAGTATCTTCAACAAGTGTTACTATATTTACCTCTTCCTTATCCAATCTATAAAACCCAGAATCTATCTTAGATGTATCAATAATATTATTAATTAAATTTAAAAGCCTCTGAGAATTTCCCTTTAAAGTACTCATATATGTATCCATTTTCTCAATAGATATTTGAACTCCAGATTTAGTTAATGAACTTATTAATTGTTCTATAGATAAAATAACATTTAATGGTGTTCTAAGTTCATGAGATAAATTAACAAAATAATTATTCTTATATTTTTCTAACTCTATAAGTCTTTCATATAATTTCTTATTTTCATTTAATTTATCATTTAGTTCTTGAGTTCTCTGCCTTACTAATGCATCTAATATTTTTACCTGATTATAATATATATATATTATAATTAGTATTATAATTATATATGTACAATATGCTATTGGTGTTCTCCAAATCGAATTCTTCACCTTAATATTTATCTCTAACACATCGGACCAAACACCATTATAATTTCTTCCAGCTATAAGCATTTTATATTTCCCTGGCGCTAGGCTTGCATATCTTGCGTAATTTTCATTACCAGAAAATGTCCATTCATCATCCATTCCTTCAAGCTTATATGCATATTGCATTTGGCTTATATTTTTATATTCCGGAACAAAAAACTTAATATATAACTCTCTAGAATCATACTCTAAAACAATATTATCTTTTTCATTTACCTCTATTCCTGCACTTGTCTTTATACTATCAACTATTACATTGCTAGTATTCATTTTTATCTTAATATCTAATGGATTAAATTCAGTTAATCCATTTACTCCTCCAAAATATATATTTCCCTGTGAATTTTTATGATATGAAAATCCATTGTATTCATTGGTAGCTAGTCCATCAACTTCGTAATACCTTATAAATTTATCTTCTTTTTGGTCATACATAGATATTCCATAGTTAGTACTAACCCATACATTATCATTATCATCTACTATTACACCATAAATAAAATCATTAGATAAACCATCACTATACGTATATGTTGTAAATTCTTCTCTTTGCTTATCAAATCTATTTAACCCACTTTGTGTGCCTATCCATATATAACCCGAACTATCTTCTGCTATAGCTCTTACATTATTAAAACTCAATGAATTAATATTATTATCATCAGCTAAATAATTCTTAATCTCGCCTGTTTCCTTATTATATCTTACTAATCCTCCTTCATTTCCAAGCCCAAACCACATTGTTCCTTCATTATCTTCATATATAGCACTAATAGTTTTTTCATATATCCCATTTTGCTCTAATATTTCATTATATGAAGTAAAATTTCCTTTTCTATCAAAGGTACATATTCCCCCTCTAGTACCTATCCAAAGTATTCCTGCTTTATCAATATATAATACTCTTATTTCATTATTTACAATACTATTCTCATCATCTGTTTTTTTATAAATAGTAAATTTATCATTACTTTTATCATACTTATTTAATCCATTATCAGTAGCAATCCAAATTTCATTATCTATTCCAGTTATGTCTTTTATTCTATTACTACTTAATGAATTATTGTTATTAAGATCACTATAATATCTAGTTACTTCATCATCAGCTTTATTTATTTTATTTATTCCAGCATTAAATGTTCCAACCCATAACATACCTTCACTATCTTCATATATCCCACAAACACTGCTACTACTTAATGAATTACTATCGCTTGAATTATTTCTATAAACTTTAAAATCTTTGTTTGGTAAGAACTTACTTACTCCATTAAATGTACCTACCCATATTACCCCTAATTTATCTTCATATAAACTAATAGTATTATCATCACAAATACTATATTTACCTAAATTATTCTTAAATGTATAAAACTTATCATATTGTTGATCAAACAAAGCTAAACCTTGATCTGTAGCTAACCACATATACCCATTTCTATCTATAAGTATATCTCTTATAAAATTACTAGGAATGGAATTTGGATCATCAGGATTATTAGTATATACCTTTATACTATTATCTTCTAAGTTCATAACATTTAGGCCACCTGTTTTAGTTCCAATCCATAGTTTTTTTTCACTATAATATATAGAAAATATATTATTCTCACTAATTGTATCCTTGTTATTTTCATCATGTAAAAATTCTTCTACAGATTTATTATTAGGATTATATTTATATAATCCTTCTCTTGTAGAAACCCAAATATTCCCTTCATGATCTTCAGTAATATCTTGAAGCCCTTTATTTTCTAAATACTCTGTAGCTACTTTTATAAATTTATCATTCTTTTTATCATATAAATTTAGTCCATTAATAGTGCAAACCCAAAGTCTTCCTTTCGAATCTATAAATACTTCATCAACAACTGTATTAGATATACTTTTATCTTCGTCCGACACTAAATACCTCGTTATATCACCAGTAACTAAATTTAATTTATTTAATCCTCCATCAGTACCTATCCATAAGTTTTGCTCACTATCTTCTACAATAGAACTAATCATATTATTACTAATACTATTAGTATCATTTTTAATATTTTTATATACTTTAATATCATTTCCATTATATCTGTTTAAACCATCATTAGTTCCTATCCATATATAACCAAAACTATCTTGGTATATATATTCAACTAAGGATTGGGATAAACCGTCATCTATAGTTATACTTTCAAAATTTATACTATTTTTATCAAAAGCATATATATTTATACATTTGTTGCATAATAATATTATTAAATATATAATTCCAATTTTAGTAAATATATTCTTCATTTTTCCCTCTTTTTCATCATATTTAGTTAAAATTATACTATATTTCGAATAATTTTCATACTATTAAAAAATCGTTTTATTTTATAAGCTTTATCTGTTTATTTTTATCTATAAAGAGAAATACTAAAATATACAAACATTATTTATTTTTGGGAGGTATATTATGAATAATAAATATGTTGATTTATTTGATATATTAATCAAATCCTATTATGATGGAAATTTTGATGAAACATTAAATAAAATAATCACTTGTCACGAAAAGTCTCCACAAGAAACCTTTGCAATAATAACTTCTTTATGTGGTGTTGATATTAAATTTGATAATAATTATGTTTATAATTTAAAAAAGGCAATTACCGAATATAATGTTAATAAAAAAATAGTTGAAAAACTTGAATGTTCTGGTGCAACTTGCAAACCAGATAAAAACAATGTTTACAGTTGCCAAAAAGCCTGTCCCTTTAATGCCATAGTTTACGATAATAAAAATAAAACAACAGTCATTGATAAAGATATTTGTATTGATTGTGGAATTTGCGTTGACTCTTGTAAAGATGGACGTATTTTAGATAAAACTGAATTTTTACCTATTATGGATTTAATAAAAAATAATAAAACAGTCATAGCAGCTGTTGCCCCTGCTATCATGGGACAATTTGGTGAAGATGTTACTATGGATCAGTTAAGAGCTGCCTTTATAAAAATAGGCTTTACAGATATGATTGAAGTAGCTTTTGCTGCTGATATGCTAACAATTAAAGAAGCTGTAGAATTTAATAAACATGTTAAAAGTCCAAAGGACTTAATGATTACATCTTGTTGTTGCCCAATGTGGGTTGGAATGCTAAAAAAAGTTTACAAAGATTTAATTCCTAATCTGTCTCCTTCTGTATCACCTATGATCGCAGCCGGAAGAGTGATAAAGGCCCTTAATAAAGATGCAAAAGTTGTATTTATAGGTCCATGTATTGCAAAAAAAGCTGAAGCTAAAGCTCCAGATGTTGCAGATGCTATTGATTTCGTACTAACTTTCCAAGAGTTAAATGATATATTTAAAGCATTTGATTTCCATCCAAGAGATTTAAAAGGAATCCCTTCTATAGAATATACTTCAAGAGGCGGAAGACTATATGCTAGAACTGGTGGTGTCTCAATTGCAGTTTCAGAAGCTGTAGAAGAATTATATCCTGATAAGATTAAGTACTTTAAAGCTAAAAAAGTAGAAGGAGTAAAGGAATGTAAAGAAGCTCTTGATAAAGCAATGAAAGGAGAATTAGATGCAAGTTTCCTTGAAGGAATGGGCTGCGTTGGCGGTTGTGTTGGCGGTCCTAAAATTCTAGTACCTCCTGATGATGCAAAAAAAGCAGTTGATAAATTTGCTTATGATGCTTCAATCAAAGTTGCTGTTCATAGCAAAATCCTTGATGACGTATTAGAAAAGATAGGAATTACATCATTAAAAGATTTTGAAGATCCTCAAAAAATCAGTATGTTAGAAAGAGATTTTTAGTATTTAACATATTTAGTAAGCTATTGCTAATAACTATTAGCAGTAGCTTTTTTTACTATAAATAAAATTAAAATTTATTTTTTAATACTTATTTATACTAGTAAAGATAAATAATGAGTTTATTCAAATTTTTATAACCAAAAAACTTATATAAGCCTTTAATCACAGCTGTTATCAAATTCATATACTATAATAACAATCAAAAAAATTATTACACAAATGATTACGAGGTGAGTAACTATGATAATACAATCAAAAGACTATCTTCCACCTAAATCAAATTCAATTTATATCTATAAAGGAATAAACAATGATACTTTTACCTTTAAAAGATATATTGAATATATTAATAATGATAAAATTCAAATTAAATTTGATAATGGTATAAATTCTTTTGTTAATGTTTATGAATACACTCCTGATGGTATTAAACTTTGCTACTATACAGGCAAATCATTATATCGTCAAGACTTTACAACTCATACAGGTTGTATAAATAACTATTTGATAAAAGATCCTATCTCTAAAGATAATATTTGGATTTTATCTGATGGTAGCAAACGCTGTATTACAAATATCGATGTGAAGGTCCAAACCCAATTTAAGCTTTATGATTCAGCCATAGAAGTTGTTACAACAGCAAAAAACAATTCTCAATTTTCAATAAACTATTATGTACTAGGTATAGGTTTAGTAAAAAGCATTTACTATATCAAGAAAAAAGGATTTCTTTTCTTTGAATTAGAAGATATCTTAGAAGATACTCCTTATTTAAAAAAAATAAAATTTTATTATCCTGATAAAAATCTAAATACTATTTGGTCTGTTGAAAAACCTATAATTTTTAATACTAATGATGACCCTTCAATAGTTTTTTCTAAAGAGTTCGAATCTTCGCCTAAAGGATTATTACCACTAATTAATAGAAATACTGTAATTAATAAAATGAATTATAATTTAAATAATAATTCTGTTAGTATAGATTTTTCTAAGGATATATTGCTTAATTTAAATAATAATTCAGAATATAATACTTTATTTTATTATTCAATTTATAATACACTAAAAGATTTCTATAATACTGATAATATTTCAATTAGTATTGAAGGCATGCCTATAAAAAAAACTTTTAACATTTCTCCATTATCTCATAACCTTACAATTCAAAACTGGAAAATAGAAAACTGTAAATATCCTTTCACATATGTTGTGAAGGATAATGATACGCTTATTGATATTTCAAAAAAATTTAATATAAGCTATTTAAAACTTGCCAAGTTAAATAATATTGAAAATCCAAACATTATTAACAAGCATGAAGTTCTTCAGATATATTCTTCAGGAATATATCTATTAAAAGAGGGAGATTCATTAAAGGAAATAGCATCTATGTTTGGTTTATCCATTGAAGAATTAATTAAAATTAATAATATATCTAACTTAGATGTTTTAAAACCTGGTTTAAAAATAAGGTTATGCTAAAAAGGAAACTCCAGTAAATTGGAGTTTCCCTCTTAAATAATATAATATTTTAATCTATGCTTCTGCATTTTCAAATTGACTGTTATAAAGATTTGCATAGAATCCACCCTTAGCTAATAACTCTTCATGGTTTCCTTGCTCTACTATATCTCCATCCTTCATAACTAAAATCAAATCAGCATCCCTAATTGTAGAAAGTCTATGAGCAATTATAAAGCTTGTTCTTCCATGCATTAAGTTATCCATTGCCTTTTGAATTAACACTTCAGTTCTTGTATCAACCGAGCTTGTAGCTTCATCAAGGATTAATATCTTAGGATCTGCTAATATTGCACGAGCAATAGTTAATAATTGCTTTTGTCCTTGTGATACGTTACTTGCTTCTTCATTCAATTCCATATCATACCCATGAGGTAATGTTTTTATAAAGCTATGAACATGTGCTGCTTTTGCGGCTTCTTTAACTTCTTCATCTGTAGCATCTAATCTACCATAACGTAAGTTATCCATTATAGTTCCATTAAATAACCATGTATCTTGAAGAACCATACCAAACATTTTTCTTAAGTCATTTCTTTTGAAGTCTTTAATATTATGACCATCAATTAAAATAGCTCCGTCATTAACATCATAGAATCTCATAAGAAGTTTAACCATTGTTGTCTTACCAGCACCAGTTGGACCTACTATTGCAACTCTTTGACCAGGTTTTATATGTGCTGTAAAGTCATTAATTATTGTTCTTTCTGGATTGTATCCAAAGTGAACATCCTTAAAATCAACTTTTCCTTCTATATTATCAGTGCTTACTGGATTTTCAACATCTAAACATTCTTCTTCTTCATCTAAGAATTCAAATACTCTTTCAGCAGCTGCGGCAGTTGATTGAAGTACATTTGCTATTTGTGCAGTTTGACTTATTGGTTGCATAAATGATCTAATATATTGAACAAAAGATAAAATATCACCAACTTGAATAACATCTTTTATAGCTAACCATCCACCAAGTATTGATACTATAACATATCCTAAGTTACCTACAAAAGTCATTATAGGCATCATCATACCTGATAAAAATTGTGATTTCCAAGCACTATTATAAAGTGTATCATTAAGTTCAGTAAATTTATTTATTTCTCTTTCTTCTGCGTTAAATGCCTTCATTACATTATGACCAGAATAAACTTCTTCAACTTGACCATTAACATATCCTAAATACTCTTGTTGAGTCTTAAAATACTTTTGAGATTTTTTAACAACAACAGCAATTAATCCTGCAGAAACTGGAATTACAATTAATGAAGCTAATGTCATTATCCAGTTTATTGAAAACATCATTATAAGTACACCAATAAGTGTAGTTGCCGCTGTTAACATTTGTGATAAACTTTGGTTTAAAGTTTGACTCACTGTATCAACATCATTTGTCACCCTTGATAATACTTCTCCATGTGTTTTAGTATCAAAATATTTAAGTGGCATTCTATTAATTTTTTCAGAGATTTCTTTTCTCATATTATAAGATACTTTTTGAGCAACTCCTGACATTACCCATCCTTGTATCAACGAGAAAATTACACTAATTAAATATAATCCTACTAAGAATAAAATAATTTCACCTATACGAGTAAAGTTAATTCCTTCAGCATTAGTAGTTGTAACTTTTTTAACTAATCCATTAAATATTTCTGTAGTTGCTTCTCCTAATATCTTTGGTCCTACAATTGAAAATGCAGCAGAACCAATAGCAAATATTATAACAATTATTATAGATAAACTATAAGGCTTTAGATATTTTGCAAGAGTCTTCATAGTCTTTTTAAAATCTTTAGCCTTTTCGCCACCTTTTCCCATTCCACCCATCGGACCTCCACCCATTGGGCCTCTCATTCTGTGCTTACTCATTTGAAAGCTCCTCCTTTGAAAGTTGTGATAGAGCTATTTGTTGATAAACTTCACAGTTTTTCATAAGCTCTTTATGAGTTCCTTTACCAACAACCTTACCTTCATCAAGAACTATAATTTGATTTGCATTCATTATAGTACTTATTCTTTGAGCAACAATTAAAAGTGTACTTTCTCTTAACTCAGTATTTATTGCTTTTCTAAGCTTAGCATCTGTCTTAAAATCTAATGCTGAGAAACTATCATCAAATATAAATACTTCTGGTTTTTTAGCTATAGCACGTGCAATTGCTAATCTTTGCTTTTGACCACCTGAAACATTTGTACCGCCTTGAGCAATTTCTGTATTAAATTTCTCTTCTTTACTATTTATAAATTCCATTGCTTGAGCAATTTCAGATGCTTTTATCATATCTTCATCACTTATATGATCTCCACCATATTTTAAGTTACTTTCAATTGTACCTGAGAATAAAAGTCCTTTTTGAGGGATAAATCCTATCTTTTCTCTTAAATCATATTGAGATACATTTTTTATATTTACGCCATCAATTAATATTTCACCTTCAGTTGCATCATAGAAACGAGGTATTAAATTGATCAATGTAGATTTACCACTACCTGTGCTACCAATAAATGCAGTAGTTTCTCCTGGAAGAGCTTTGAAACTAACATTACTTATTACATCCTCATCAGCTCCAGGATATCTGAATGAAACATTCTTAAATTCAATAGTTCCTTTTTCATCATGGTTAAATGTTTGTAAATTATCAGAATCTTTAACTACTACATCAACATTTAAAACTTCAGATACACGTTGAGCTGAAACCATAGCTCTTGGCAAAATAACTGAAACCATTGATATCATTAAGAATGCCATAATTATTTGCATAGCATATTGCATGAATGCCATCATTGTACCAACTTGCATAATACCTTCATCAATTCTATGCGCTCCAACCCATACTATTAATAATGTTATAGCATTCATTATAAACATCATTAATGGCATCATTGTTGTCATAATTCTATTAACAAAAAGGTTTGTTTTTGTTAAGTTCTTATTTGCAACTTCAAATTTATCTTCTTCATACTTTTGAGTACTAAAAGCACGTATAACAAGCATACCAGTTAAACTTTCTCTTGTAACAAGATTTAATCTATCAACAAGTTTTTGTACACTTTTAAATTTCGGCATAGCAAAGGTAAATAATACAATTACTAAAAGTAATATCGATATTACTGCAACTCCAATTACCCATCCCATTGATGCTCCAGTATTAATAACCTTAATAACGCCACCAATACCTAATATAGGTGCATAGAATACAATTCTTAATCCCATTACAACAAGCATAATAATTTGTTGTATATCATTAGTTGTTCTAGTAATAAGTGATGCTGTTGAAAATTCATCAAATTCCGTATTTGAGAAACCAACAACTTTATTAAATACATCTTTTCTTAAATTTCTACCTAATGCAGCACCAACTCTTGCAGCTATAAAGCTTACAAACACTGTTGCTACCATACTAATTAATGCAATACCAACCATTTTTACTCCAGCTACGATTACATAATTAGATTGAAGCTTGTCAGTATTAATACCAATATCTTTATATTGTTCTTTTACATAGCTAGTAGCTGATTGAGTTATCATACTTTCAGGCATATCAGCTAATTTTTCATCAACATTTGATAACATACTATCAATTTGATCTTGAGGCATCATATTTAACACTTCAAAAGGATCCATAGTAGATAAATCCATACCTTGTGTAGCCATGCCATCAATACCTGGAACTCCACTTAACCCTTTAGATTCTAACATTGAAACAATAAGCATTGGTTTTCCAAATATGTTGTTTAACTTATCTAGTTTTTCTTTCTCTTTAGTATTTAACTTATAAATACTTTCATTTTCTAGTTCCGGATAGTTTTTTAGATATTTATTATACTCATCAGTAGTAAGATTATCTTTATCTAATAAAATATAATTATCATCTACGACTGTCTTTTGATTATCATCCATGAAAATAAATAACTTTTTCATTTCTGATGATTTAATAACTTTAGGAACAGCATTTTCTACTCCACCTTGTTGTATTCCCACATTGACTATATCCGACATATAGTCTGGTAATGATAAGTCACATATAGCTTGAACAAATAATAATGCTACTGCAAGTATCATTGACCCAACAAAAGGCTTTAGATGTTTTAATAAATTAAGCATAAGCTCTCTTCTCCTTATTTAAATTAATATATTTCTATTTTTATAATAATTATATTTTTATAACTATTATCTGTCAACACAATAATTATCATTTTATAATAGTTATATTTATATAACTATGTATTGTAAACTGTTTTTTTATAGATTATAATATTATCAGTTATTATTGTAAGGAGGCTAAAATGACTACTTTATATTTAAACGAAATATCTGATAATCTATATCTACTATTATTATCTCTAAATAGACATATTTTTAATCCTACTGTTCTTACAAAAAAATTTAATGTTCCGCATTCACATATAAAGGTATTATTTTATTTAATACACCATGGACCAATATCAATTTCTAAAATGGCTAAAGAACTTTGTATTTCTAAACCTAATATGACTCCTGTAATCGATAAATTAGTTGAAGAAGGTCTTGTTACAAGAGACTATGATCCTACTGATAGAAGAGTTATATTAATACAAACTACGCCAAAAGCCCTAGAATTCTTAAAAGAAACTCAAGATTATGTTAAAGAAATAATCAAAGAAAAACTTTCTTCTTTAAATGATGAGGACATAAATACTTTATCTACTTCTTTAGAATCATTATTATCTGTAATAAAGAAATTTTAAAACTACTCTTATACTATATTTTATAATAAAAAAAATGTGCAAAGGCAAAGGCTCACTCGATAATTTATCAAGTGAGCCTTTGCCCTAATTTGTTTTAAACTAAACTTTTTATATAAATATGAATTTTAATACAAATATTACTCCAACCATTACTGTTGGCCAAGTAACTTCTTTCCATCTACCTGTAAATAACTTTAATAGTATATATGATACAACCCCAAATACTATACCATCTGAAATTGAATATGCAAATGGCATCATTATTATTGTCAAGAATGCTGGAATTGCTTCAGTATAATCTTCTAAATCTAATTCTTTTATATTTTCTATCATAAATAATCCAACTATAACTAAAACTGAAGCTGTAACTGCTGAAGTAAACACTCCAAATATTGGTGATAGGAATAATGCTAAGAAGAACATAAACGCTGTAGATACTGCTGTTAATCCAGTTCTTCCTCCTTCTGCAACACCTGATGCACTTTCAACAAAAGTACTAACTGTACTTGTTCCAAGACATGCACCAACAGTTGTTCCTATTGCATCTGCAAATAACGCCTTCTTAATATTTGGTACTTTCCCATTTTTATCTAACATATTTGCTTTAGTTGCAACTCCAACTAAAGTTCCTATAGTATCAAACATATCCATAAATAATAAAGTAAATAATACTATTACCATATCCCAAGAAAAAATATTATGCCATTCAAACTGCATAAATGTTGAACTTATTGATGGTGGCATACTAAAAATCTTATCTGGAAGATTTACTACTCCCATAGGTATACCTATTATAGCAGTTATTATCATTCCTAAGAATAATGCCCCCTTAACTTTTCTCGCAACTAATATACCTGTAATTACTATTCCTATAATTGCCAAAAGTCCTGTTCCTGAAGTAATATTTCCTAAAGATACTATTGTCCCTCCATCTGCTGGATGAATAACTATCCCTGCGCCTTCTAGTCCTAGTAAGGCTATGAATAATCCTATACCAACAGAAATAGCTCTTTTTATATTTACTGGAATCGAATCAACAATGGCTTCTCTTACATTAAATGCTGTTAATAATAAGAAAATTATTCCTTCTAATAATACTGCTGTTAAAGCAAATTGATATGAATATCCCATTGATAAAACTACAGTATATGCAAAGAATGCATTTAATCCCATACCAGGAGCTAACGCAAATGGTAATTTTGCATATAATCCCATCACTAATGTTGCAATTATAGATGATAAAGCTGTTGCTGTAAATACAGCTCCAGAATCCATACCAGCTGCTGATAAAATACTTGGATTAACTACAAGTATATATGCCATTGTCATAAATGTTGTAATACCTGCAATAAATTCTTGCTTTGTATTTGTATTGTTTTCTTTAAGTTTAAAGTAATTATCTAAAAACTTGTTCATTAAATCACCTTTTTCTTTTGTTTTAAAATTAGAGTTCAAATTTTATTTTCTTCTCCAAATTTACTCATTCATCGAATTGAAGAATGAGTTACCTTATATATAATAACAGAATTTTTTAAAAATCCAATAGTTTTTACGAACATTTTTTTATTTTTATACTTTTTTATTCATATTTGAATTTTTTTATGCATTTTTATATTTTACTGTCGAAACTTTTATTATACTATCAATTTAATAAAAAAAATTATAATTTACATTTAAACTAAAAAGTGTATAATTAATATTATAATTGCAAATTATTATCATTTGACTTTAGGAGGACAAATTATGAAATTTAAAATACCAAAACTATTATCAATATTATTAGTAACTTCATTATTATTTATAGGTTGTAATAACACTCAAGTTTCTGATAAATCTAGCGAAGATGATACTTTAAATATAGTAACATCATTCTATCCTATATATATATCAACGTTAAATATTGTAAAGGATATTCCTAATGTAACACTTACAAATATGACAAAATCTCAAACTGGTTGTTTACATGATTATCAGCTTACACCTCAAGATTTAAAAACACTAGAAAATGCTGATATTCTAATTATAAATGGCGCTGGAATGGAATCATTCTTAGATACTATAATTTCTCAATATCCAAATCTTGAAATAATAGATGCTAGTTCTGGACTTAATCTTTTAGAAGATGATATACATAGTCATGATGATGATCATGATGCTGATGATGACCACGACCACGATCACGATGCTGATGCTGATGACAACCACGACCACGATCATGAATACAATGCTCATATATGGGTTAGTGTTTCAGGTAATATAGCTGAAGTAAAAAATATTGCTTCTCAACTTGAAAATTTAGATCCTGAAAATAAAGATGCTTATGAAGCAAATACTAATGCTTATGTTTCTAAATTAGAGGCATTAAAAACTGAAATGCATGCTGAATTAGATAGCTTACCAAACAGAGATATAATTACTTTCCATGAAGCATTCCCATATTTTGCTGAAGAATTTAATTTAAATATTGTTGGTGTTATAGAAATAGAACCTGATTCTGAACCATCTGCTAAGGAAATCGAAAATATAATTGCTACTGTAAAAGCAAACAATATAAAGGCTCTATTTACCGAACCTCAATATTCATCTCAAGTTGCACAAACTATAGCTAATGAAACTGGAGCTACAGTTTATGAATTAGATCCTATAGTAACTGGGGATGCTAATTCTGATGCATATGATGATTATATAAATAAAATGCAAAAAAATCTTGATGTTTTAAAAGAGGCGTTAAAATGATAAAAAAAGCTAACTTTAATAAAAATAACAGCTGTAATAACTTTTGCTGTACAAAGATTGATAATTTTTCTGTTACTATTGGTAATAATGAAATACTTAAAGATGTAAATCTCCACATTCATTGTGGAGAGCTTACTTCCATTATTGGACCTAATGGAGCTGGAAAAAGTACACTTCTTAAAGCTTTACTTGGTGAAGTTAAACATACTGGAAACTTAACCTTTACTGGTCAAAATGATAATACTTATCACCAACCTATAATTGGCTATGTACCTCAATATTTAACTTTTGATAAGAATACACCAATTAGCGTGCTTGATTTATTTGTCTGTTGTAAAACAACAAAACCTTCATGGATTAAGCCTAAAAAAAAGTTGCGTGAAGAAGTATTAGAAAGTTTAAATAGAGTTAAAGTTCCCTATTTAATAGATAGACGTTTAGGTGCTTTATCTGGAGGAGAACTGCAAAGAGTTTTACTCGCACTAGCATTAGACCCTATTCCTAATATACTTTTGCTTGATGAGCCTGTTTCTGGTGTAGATCAAAATGGTTTAGATTTATTTTATCAAATATTACTAGATATTAAAAAGAATTATGATTTATCTATTATTTTAGTTTCTCATGATTTAGATTTAGTATATAAGTATTCAGATCGTGTAGCACTTATAAACGGTACAGTAGTATGTTCTGGTACTCCTAATCAAGTATTTAATGATCCAGCTACAAAAAAAATATTTGGATTATCATTTAATGCTTCAAATGAAGATTCATCTAAAACAGGAGGACTTTAAAAGATGTTTGACAGTTTATATAATGCCATTGATTTTCTTTTACCATTTCAGTGGCTTTCTCATACATTCATGAAAAATGCTTTTATAGCTATTTTAATTATTACCCCACTATTCGGTTTATTAAGCACGATGGTTGTAAGTAATAAAATGTCCTTTTTTGCAGATTCATTAGGACATGGAGCATTTACTGGAATAGCTCTTGGTATACTTTTAGGTGGAATGGATCCTATGTGGGGAGCTACTTTATTTTCAGTTTGTTTTGCAATTGCAATAACTGTAATTAAAAATAAAGGAACTTCTTCTACCGATACAATAATAGGGGTATTCTCTTCTATGTCTATTGCTTTAGGATTAGTACTTATGAGTTTTTCAAGTAGTTTAAGTAAATTTTCATCATATTTAGTTGGTGATTTACTTAGTATCTCTCAAGGGCAAATAGTATTATTAATATTTGTATTCATAGCTGTAATTACACTTTGGGTATTAATATTTAATAAACTCCTTGTTACAAGCTTAAATACCTCACTTGCTAATAGTCGTGGTATGAATACATTATTAATAGAAATTATATTTACTTGTACTATTGCTGTTATTGTAACAATAACTATAAGATGGGTAGGTTTATTAATTATAAATTCACTTTTAGTTTTACCAGCAGCTGCTGCTCGTAATATTTCAAAAAACGTTCGTCAATATCATTTATTTTCAATATTGATTGCTATTTTTTCTGGAATTGTTGGACTAATAATATCTTACTATCTTAATACTGTTACAGGTGCAACTATAGTTCTTGTTGCATCAGTTATATTCTTTATAACTTTACTTGCTAAACGTAAATTTATATAGCATTTTTATGGGGGTATTACATTGAACAATGATATTAATTTTAGTGACCTCCTTAAATCAAATGGTTTAAAGGTTACAAAACATAGGACTTCAGTTCTTAGGATAATAGTAGAAAGTAAGCAGCCTATTAGTGCTGAAGAAATTTACCTAAAATTAAAAGAAAATTCAATTTCAATTAATTTATCTTCGATTTACAAAATTCTTGATTCTTTATCAAATAAAAACATTATATCTAAATGTATATTAGGAGATGATAATAAAACCTCTTATGAAATTACCTCTTCAACTCATATGCATCATTTAATATGCAAACAGTGTAAAGAGGTTTTTCCATTAAACGATTGTCCCTTATGCATTTATGAAAAACATTTAAAAGATGATATGGATTTTGATGTAACTGACCATAAACTTGAAATTTATGGCTACTGTAAAAACTGTAAAAAAAATAAAAAATAAATTTAAATGGCTCGTATAATTATTATACGAGCCATTTAAATTTATTTTATTTTCTTATCTTGTACTAACCTTGTATATAGTTGTATGGTTATATTCTTCTCCTGAATTTAATATTACATTTGTAAAGTTTTTATGATGTAAACTATCCGGAAAATATTGAGTTTCAAGACATAAACCTTGTCTCTTTTTATATTTAACCCCACCTTTTCCCACTTCTTTTTCATTCAGGAAATTTCCAGTATAAAATTGTATACCTGGCTTAGTTGTAAATACCTCTAATACCCTTCCACTATTATCATCTATAACTTCTGCTACCTTTTTTAGTTCACCATTATAATCATCTATAATCCAATTATGATCATAACCATTACCATTTACTAATTGATCATATTCTTTATTAATATCTCTACCAATACACTTAAATTCAGTAAAATCCATAGGACTTCCTATTATATCTCTTATTTCTCCTGTTGGAATACTTTCTGAATTTGATACTGTTATTTTTTTTGAATTAATCTTAACTCTATGATTTAAAATATCTCCAGATGAATGTCCACTCAAATTAAAATATGAATGATTAGTTAAATTTACTATTGTATCCTTATCACTCTTTGCAAAATAATTAATAACTAATTCATTTTCATCTGTTAATCTATACTCTACATTAACATTTAAATTTCCCGGATAATTTTCTTCCCCATCCTTGCTTAAATATGATAATTTTATATATTGTCCATTATCATCTTCTAATATCTCAGAATCCCATACTGCTCGATTAAATCCTTTAGTTCCACCATGAAGATGATTATTTCCATCATTTTTTGCTAACTCATATTTTTCCCCATTAATGTCTATAGACGCACTTGCTATTCTATTCGCACAACGTCCAATTATAGCACCCAAATATGTTGTAGTTGTTTTGTAATCTTCAAAATTATCATATCCTAATACAATATCATCACTTTGTCCATTTTTATCCCTTGTTTCAAATGATAAAATTATACCTCCGAAATTAGTAATTCTAACTTTTGAAATATTATTTTCTAAAGTATAAATATAAATCGATTTATTATCAATTTTGTTCTCCATTTCTTCTCTTAAAATTCCCATATTTCTCTCCTCTTTAAAAACAATTTCAAAGTTAATTATACCAATTCCTCTTTCATGTGTAAACATTTCCAAGTTAACTTATTAGTTTTTCATCCTTTAAAATCACTTCTAACTGCTTTACAATATTATCAATATTACTCAATATACTAATATCACACTTACTTATACTATCAAATAATTTCTTAATATTACTTTCAAAATCAACCGGCAACTTTTCGCATGATTTTTCTACAATACTTAATAACCTTTTTTCACCTGGATGTGGTATTTCATTTATTGCAAAAATTATATCAAAATAGCTATCTAAAAAAGCTGAAATTCTGTTATTTATATTTACTATATCATTTCTGTTTATCGCTTTTTCTATTTGATTATAGTATGCTGAAAAATTATTTTTTAAAATTGGATAGTTATTTTTTATTATATTTATCTTTAATTCTTCAGGATATGGTATAGTATATTTTTCTTGAAGATCTTTAAACTTATTATCTCTATCATATACTATAGAAGAGCTTATTACATTATTCCAAAAACAAGTAGTATATCCAATGTGTGCAACATGATTATCAACTACATCTCTCAATTGATCAACTAACCATTCATACTCAAAATATGCTATATCTACCGTTATTGATGAATTTCTAATTATAAATTCATCAGATGGTCCCCAAAATGTATTATTTATTTCCATTAAATCTGAAAACTTCTTTGCAATACCTTCCCTTTTCTTAATCGATATTTCTTTATCTATGATAATATCTATATCTATATCTGAATAAGTGTCCTTTCTTCCACTTGCACATGAACCTGCTAATACTATAGCAACTACTTCATTTAATCGCTTAAATTCGTTAACTAGTTGATATACAATCATGTTCATTCCCATAAAATCTCACTCCTTTTTTCCCTAAATATAATATATAGAATGCTACTATATAAATAATAAAGAAGCATTCTATATAATTTATTCTTATTTTTTTAAAATAATATCCTATTTAATTAATACCTTTATTGATTTTCTTGAAACATTTACTTTGCTATCTTTTATTGTTTCAATAATTTCATTTCCTGCTGTTTTTTCATCAACCATAACATGCCAATTACTTTCCTCAAGTTCTACATCAACATCCTTATTATTAGCATTAATAATAACTGCAATTTTCTCACACTTAATATCTATATTTTTAGCATCAATAATATATGCTACTAAATTATTTTCACTAAAATTTACACCTTTTTTTAAGAAATGAATATTTTCTTTAATTTCTTCATTTGTATTCATCCTAAATGCTTTATATTCTTTTCTTAATGATATTAACCCCTTATAATATTCAAATAAATCCTTATATTTAACTTTTCTGTCCCAATAAATTTTATTTACTTTGTCTGATGACTCAAAACTATTTTCTACTAATTTTCCTTCTTCATCTTCTTTTGTTCTTGCCATTTCCTCTCCTGCATGCACAAAACTAATTCCTTGAGACGTAAGTATAATTCCTGCTATTAATTTATTCATAGCAATTAATTCTTCTTCTGTACAGTTAGGTGTAGATATCTGAAGTTTATCCCAAAGAGTATAGTTATCATGAGCTGAAGCATAATTTATTGTTTGATATGGCTCATTAGCCCAAAACTCATTAGAATAAACTATATTTTCCTTGTCTATATCCTTGTGATGTGTTGATGCAACTACAGCAAATTTAATTGTTTCTTCAAGTCCATCTTTCCCATTTACAAAGCCAGTTTCTTCATCATAAAAAACGTGACCTTTAACACCATCCCTACAATCATCACTAAAAGCTGCTATTTGTAACTTATCAAATTTATAAGTATTTTTCTTTAAAGCTGCTAATTCTTCTTTTAAAGGACTCGAACCCCCAGTCCATCCTTCTCCATACATAATTATTGATGAATCAATTTTATTTAACTCTTCCCTAATCAATTTCATAGTTTCTATATCATGTATTCCCATTAAATCAAATCTAAATCCATCAATGTGATATTCCTTAGCCCAATAAACAACAGAATCAACCATATATCTTCTAAACATATATCTTTCTGAAGCAGTTTCATTACCACATGCTGATGCATCACTATATTCACCATTTTCGTCTTGTCTATAATAATATCCTGGTACAGCATTATTTAAACAAGAGTCTAAGTTATAAGTATGATTATATACAACATCCATAACCACTCTTATTCCTGCTTCATGTAATGCTTTAACCATTTCTTTAAATTCCTTTATCCTAACATCCCCTAAATAAGGATTAGTAGAATAAGACCCCTCAGGAACATTATAATTTTTAGGATCATACCCCCAATTAAATTGAGGCTGTTCTAATTTATTTTCATCTATAGATCCAAAGTCAAAAGCCGGTAATAAATGAATGTGAGTAAATCCCATATCCTTTATATGATTTACTACTGTTTTAACAGTTGTTCCAGGAATACATGAATCCCAAATAGTTAAGGCTTTAAATTTGCCTTTATATTCGTTACTTATTCCAGATGTTTCATCAATTGATAAATCTCTTACATGAGCTTCATAAATTATTGAATCTGTAGCACTTTTTAATTCTGGTTTAGTATCCTTTTCCCATCCTTCTGGATTAGTGGTATTTAAATCAATGACCATACCTCTATTACCATTAACCCCTACTGCTTTTGCATATGGATCCACAACTTCACTAATTTTTCCATTTATATTAATTAAATAATTATAAAATTGTCCATTAAAATCACCATTTATTTCAACTATCCAAGTCCCATTAATACCTTTACTCATTGTATAAACTTCTTTAGCTTCACAATCAAAATCATATCCATTATCACCATACAATGCTAATTGAACATTTTCTGCTGTTGGCGCCCATAATATAAATTTACATTTATCTTTAGAATAAATAGCTCCTAAATCTCCATCATAACCATATATTTTATCAAAATCATTATTAAAATTTAATTTAGTACTCATTATACTCTCTCTCCCCACCATAAAGTTCATTCATTTACTATAATTTTCGGAAACGTTTCCGAACATATATTTAATTTTATACTATTTTTTATGACTTATCTACAATCAAATGCAATTTTATTAATATATTTTAATTTATTGTAAACCACTATTATTTATTAAAAGAAAATTGTCCATAATTATTAAATTAATTATAAACAATTTTCCTTCTTAATTATTCCCAATCACCTGTATAGATTATATCTTCATCATCTTTTTGATTATTTACACTTGCGCTCGATTTATCATCTTCATAATCATCTTGGTAATTTTCAATCCACTCACCAGTTCTGTATTCACTAAGCGCTTCTCTTAATGAACTATAATCGAATTGACTTTCATCTGGCTCTATATCATTAAATATAAAATCATGTAAAATTTGCGTATTTTGCTTTCTATCCATTATAAATACCCAACCTACTTCTCCACCATAGTTCATATCATCTGATAATTCCGTAACTGGTATATGAATTTGTTTCGTATCTAAACTAGGAAATTTATAAATTGTATATGCCATATCTAATGCATCCAAGGGATCTATATTAGTATTTAAATAATCAAGCATACTATTTACAATTCCTAAATATTTTATTGGGTTTGTTTCTCTTAATTTTTCTGCAATTTTAAATAATACTTCTCGCTGTCTTTCCGTTCTTTCAAATTCATCCCCAACACCTTTTCTTATTCTTGAATAAGATAAAGCTTGCTTTCCATTTAATAATTGCAATCCTGATTCTGTAACGGGACAATCATTTCCACCTGTAGATTCACCTATATACTTATTTAATTCATCTAATTGATAGTCCTTAACATCTATCTCTAATCCACCTATTTGATCTATTATAGCCTCAAATCCCCAAAAGTTTATTATTATATATTTATCTATGCTTATATCATATGTTTCCTGTATTGTATCTTTTAATAAATCTATTCCCCCAAAGGCCATAGCTGCATTCAATTTATGCGGTCCATACCCTTCAATATCAACTAACGTATCTCTAAACAATGATGTTAATCTTATTTCCTTATTATTATTATCTAAAGTTGCAATTATAATAGAATCTGCTCTTGCTTTTTCATTTACATCTCTACCATCTGTTCCAACTAACAATACATTAGTAATTCCTTCAACTTCTTTATAATTAACTTCATCTTCACTTTTCTTATCAACAGTTTTAATTTTTATTTCATTAGATTCTGTATATATCTTACTTTTAACATAACTATAATAGCTTGCAGATATCCCAACCATAGCAAACACCAATATAAATATTATCGAAAGAATTATTGTTCTTTTTTTAGGTTTCTTTTTCTTATTTACTGTTTTTTCGCTCAATTTTATTGCCCCCTATTAATGCACTATATATCATTTATACATTTTACCATATTTTTTATTATATGTGTTAATTTGTTACAATTTTATGAAACCAATTTATCTAAATATATTTTATACTATATTTATCTTTTTATAAAAAAAGACTGTAAGATTAATTCTTACAGTCTTGAAAATTCAATTACTTTCTATTGTTTTGTTGTGCTTTTCTTGCTCTTCTGCATTCAACGCATCTTACTGGTTCGTTATCGAATCCTTTTTCTTTGTAAAATGCTTGTTCACCTTCTGTGAATAAAAATTCTTTTCCGCAATCTCTGCATACAATAGTCTTATCTGCCATTATAAATTCCTCCATTTTCTTAAGATTTATCATGGTTAATAATATTACTCTTAAAAAATAAGGAGAAATTTTATTAATCTACTTTAAATCTTGTTATTGTCAAAATTGACTTCTCCTTAATTATACCATATATTTTTTTTTTTACAATACCTTTGTAAGTGTATATTAAACATTTTACATAATTACTAATTAATAATTATCATCTAAAATTACATCTCCATCAAGAAATACCTTTTCCCATTGTTCCACATAACTACCATCACACCATTCCGCCATTATTACTTCTTCATTTTCATCAATTGGAATCATTTCTATAGGTTCAGTAATTAACATTCCGTTTTCTATTTTATATATAGATATATATTTATCAAACTGAATTAATGCTATTTTACCTAACGGAGATATAAATGCATCCTTAAATAACCCTAACTCACTCTTTAAATCTTTCCAAGAAATATACATAGTATTATAATTAATAAATCTCTTCTCTGGCAATATTCCTATATTAAATTCTTCTCCATCTTCATTCATATTTTTAGGCAAAATCTTTCCTATAAATCTCCACTTTCCAAGTTCTCTTTTAATAGCAACATTACTTTCATCATAAGTCCCAACATTCAATCTTTCTTTTTCCTCATCTGACAAACTATCTATTTTATTTTTTAATTCATTAAGATATTTTTCCTTTTCTTTTTCATTAAATATTTCATTAACTTGTAATCCACTATCTATATTAATATTGCTTACTGGAATTATTTCATATATTGGATAATTTCCTTGAAAATTATCTCCTACATACTTTTGAATAGCTATATAATCATTCCCAACAAAAAGTATACTTTTATATATATTTGTAACAAAATTATTACTTATTTCATTTTTTTCACTACTTACTTCCCCATATACTCCTACCTTAAATTCATCAATAACAAATCCATCTTTACTATTTTCCTTTACTCTCAAGCTCCAAATTCCACTTAACCTTGGAAATATTATATTTTCTTTTGCATATACATATCCTAATCTATAATTATGGTGTGATATCCAAAGTGTTCTATAACTTTCTTCAGTATAACTCATATCATCTAATTCTTCTCTAGGAGTCTTTAACCCTAACATAACTCCTTCTAATGTATCAAAATCATCATACTTAATTTCACTATTTATATCTTTCTCTTCTTCATCACTTCTGAAGCTCACATTTTCACTAATCTTAGTTAAATTTAATAAATATCCATGATATATAAATGTCATTTCTGTATCTGAATTTAAAAAGAACTCTCCTACCACTTGATTATTATCTATTACTGAAATCAAATCTATAAATTCTTTCCCATTCATATATTTACTTATAGATACATTCTTTTCGTATGATAGCATATAGTCACTTTTAATAGCTTTTAACTTATACCTTACTTGCTTTTTATTATTATCTAATATTTTTATTTCATTACTTCCTATTTTTATTTCTTTATTTAACATATTATCAGTATAGTCAGCTTCATCTTCATCAAATACTTCTACAGAATTTATCTTCCAAACACCTATAAATTTAAAACTGTTCATTTTTTCTAGCTTTTTATTTACGCTTTTACAACTTATGAACATTGATATAAATATTGTAATTAATATTATTATATATCTTTTTACTTTCATCATAGATTATCCCCCTCACTTAAGGGAATTTCTATTTGTATTGTTGTTCCTTCATTTTCCTTACTATTTATTTTAAATTTCCCTCCATGAAGCATAATTATCTCATCTGCAATTGATAATCCTATTCCATTTTTAGATTTACTATTTTTCCCTTTGTAGAATTTATCCTTAATTCTTGGTAAGTCTTCTTTGCTTATACCTATTCCATTATCCTCTATATCTAATTGGAAGGTATTATTTACTCTACTTGCTTTTATAATTATTACACCATTTTTATCAGTAAATTTAAATGCATTATCAATAATATTATTTAACACTTGTTTTAACCTATTCTCATCAAAATAACCATATCCTATATTAGGTTGGATTAACACAGTGAATTTTCTTCTTTCTTTTATAGCCCTTGGCTTCCAGTTATTTTCTATAAAAAGCATAAATTCTTTTATATCACAATTACTCTTATTTAATGTAATAACTCCATTGATTAACTTAGAAAAATCTAATAATTCTTCAACCATATCTGTTAATCTATCACTTTCTTTTTCTATAATATCTAATCCTAATTCAAGTGTATCAACATCACTATAATCATACTTTAATGTTATAGCCCATCCCTTAATAGATGTTAATGGCGTTCTTAATTCATGTGAAATAGATGAAATAAATTCATTTTTCAACTTTTCTCTCTTCTCTAATTCGCTTCCCATATAGTTCAATGTTTTCGACAATTGCGAAATTTCAATATTATCTGTAATATTACTTCTTATATCCAAATTTCCATCAGCCATTTCTTTAGCTACTTTTGTTATTTTTTTTATAGGTTTAACTATATCTCTAGCTATTATTAAGCTCATTATTACTCCTAATACTATAACTACAACAGAAACAAATAATATTAAAATGCTAAATGAATCTAATATTCTATTTACTTCAGTTAGTGGAAATACAATTCTTACTATCCCTATCATTTCATCTGCATCAATTTTTGAATTAATTCCCTTGGAAATAATCATTACCTTTTCATTATACCAATCAATATGCCCACTCCATATTCCTACATTTCCACTTTTGGCCTTTGCTATATCTGGGGTACTTAAAAGTTGATTATCTCTAATTCCGTAAGAATCCATTAATAAATTCCCATCTGAATCTAAAATTTCAATTTGCTCTTCTTTTGTATTCCAAAAAATATCTACATTATCATAAATGTTTTCCATTAATTTATTATTAGAAAAATATTTTTGATAAAAGTTTATAGCTGATTCTAATTGATTAATTAATGTGTTCTGGGTATTTTTATAATAATATGCCTTAAGACATAAAATCGTTAATACATCAAAGACTAATACTGTAGATACTATTACTATTAAAAAGTTTTTTAATAGTTTACTTCTTATGCTCTTCAACCTCTTCGCCCCTCCATCTATATCCAAATCCCCATATAGTTTCTATGTATCCTTGTTTTGATGAAGATGATTCTATTTTACTTCTTAATCTTCTTATATTAACATCAACAATTTTAGGATCCGCAATATAATTTTCTCCCCAAATTAAATCCATTAATTCATCCCTAGAAAATGCCTTCTCTGGATTTTCTAAAAATAATTTTATTATAGAATATTCTTTAGGTGTTAAATCAATTTCTTTATCTGATTTAAATACTTTTTTTGCATAAGTATCTATTTTAAATCTTCCTTGCTCTATAGTTCTTTTTTCTTCTTCATCACCAATTCTTCTTAATATTGCCTTTATTCTTAATAAAAGTTCCATAGGATTAAATGGCTTTACAATATAATCATCTGCTCCATATTCTAATCCTGTTATTTTATCAATGTCTTGACTCTTTGCTGTAAGCATAATAATCCCTATATTCTTTTCTTCTTCTCTAATTCTTTTACATACATTAAAGCCATCTATTCCTGGCAACATTACATCAAGTATTACTATTGCAGGTTTTTCATTAATAGCTATTTTTATACCATCCTCTCCATTATCTACCTCAATAACCTCATATCCATTTCTCTTCAAATTTATTTTTAAAAATCCTCTTATACTTTCTTCATCTTCAACTATTAATATCTTTTTCATTATTTCCTCACAAATATACATTATTATAATCTGTTATTTATAATTTGAATTTTATGCAAATAAAATACTGGATAAAATTTGTATTTATCCAGCATTTTTATTTTAAAGTTCTAAATTCATATCCTAAAGACTTTAAATAGTCTATACTTTGTTGTAATGATTCTGCCGTAGTAGGTTTTGCATCAGTATCATGCATTAAAACAACTAAAACATCATCATTTCCACATAAATTGGTTATTGTTTCTTTTAATCTATTAATTAATTGCTCAACAGTTTTACCATTTCCTTCAGCATCTCCATTTAAAACATTCCAATCTATATAAGTATATCCATGTTGTTCTAGAACCGGATCAAGATTTCCTGTCTTCCATGACATATGCCCTCCTGGGAATCTAATCACTTTAGTACTAAAATCATCTCCTAAAACTGATTTCATTACATTCTCTGATTTTTCCATATCATTTATAAATGCTGTAGTATCAGCAACTCTTCCTGGATATAAAATACTATAATTATGACAATATCCATGATTTCCAATAGCATGACCTTCTTTTACCATCTCCTTTAATAACTCTTTTTGAGTATCACTCTTTTCAACATTACTACCTAACACAAAAAATGTGGCCTTAATCTCATTATTTCTTAGAGTTTCTAATATTTTTGGAGTTGTTTCAATTGAAGGACCATCATCAAATGTTAAATATGCAATTTTCTTTCCATCTGTTCTTAGATAATTCCACTTATTTAACATATTTTCAATTTCTCTAGCATTATCTGCGTTTATATCATTTTCATAACTTGTATATGTTAATCTTTCTTCTGATGAATTTGAATCTCTTCCATCATTTTCTTCCATTTCTAATTCTGTGCCTTGCTTCGCACTTACTTGCTTGGCTTCATCCTTATTAATATTCAAAGCAATTACCCCAATTAAAATTACTACTGTAATTGCTAAAACTCCAATAAGTATTTTCTGATTCTTACTACTATCTTTATTGGTAATTCTCTTTGAATTTCTCATTACTCAAACTGCCCCCTAGTTTTTTCTACTATCATTTATACCTTTATTATAACTATATATACACACAATTAAATTACAAAATAGTTACAAAAACATCACATTTAGCATTTATTTTTAAATACCTATATATTTTTTTGCATTTTTCCTCATTAATATTCCCTATATAATAGAATAAGTTAGCACTATTATTTTTTCAATAGTGCTAACTTATTATTCTTTAAATAAATGGATTATAAAAACGTCCGCCATTAATTACTGTTGCAATAATAGCTATTACTAATATTATACTAACTAATATTATTGTTATATAATCTCCTTTTTTAAACGGTCTACCATTATACCAAGTACGCTTCTTATTACTACCAAATGCTCTTAATTCCATAGCTGAACTTATAGTTTCTATTCTCTCTAAACTTGAGAATATTAATGGCATTAATATAGATGCTGAATTTTTAATTCTTTTACCTATTTTTTCTTTCTTAGACATATCTATTCCCCTAGCTTGTTGTGCAAATGATATATCTTGATAATCACGTTGAACATCTGGTATATATCTTAATGCTATAGAAACCGAATATGCTATTTTATAGCTTACACCTATTTTATTTAATGATGATGCAAACTCACTTGGATTAGTTGCTACCATAAATAATAAGGCCATTGGTATTATAGAAAAATACTTTAATGTTATGTTAAATTGATAAAATAGTTGTTGTGCAGTTACTGTATATGGTCCTGCAATCTTAAATAAATCAGTTCTACTTCCATATATCGCAACCCCTTCATATGGCGAGAATATAAAAATAGCTAAATTATTTAGTAATAAAAATATTAATATGAAATATAAAACAAATGAAATTTGTTTGAATTCTACTTTTGAAATTTTAAATACAATTATACTTATAACAAACATTCCTAAAAGTACACGTGTATCGTATGTAACCATTGAAGCTACTGCCCAAATAATTAAGGCAATTAGTTTTGATGCCCCTGTTAGTCTATGAATCGGTGAATCTATATCTGAATATCCAATCATCGTACTCATATTCTTCTAATCCTCCTATCGTAATCAATAAACTTCTTAACAAACATTCTTGGATTTTCTAGTTTAGCCTTTACAGCTAATTCATATAAAGATGTTTCCTTTAAATTTGCCTTATTGATTACTTCTTCATCTGTAAGAACATTAGCTGCAATATCCTCAGCTAATTTTAATCCATTTGATAGTACTATTGCTCTGTTAGTATATTCAAGCATTAGATGCATATCATGAGTTATCATTACTATAGTTACACCTTTTTTATTTAATTCTTTTAAGAATTCCATAATTTCAGTGTAATGTTTAAAGTCCTGACCTGCTGTAGGCTCATCTAAAATAATAACTTCCGGATTTAATACTAATATTGATGCTATTGTAACACGTTTCTTTTGTCCAAAGCTTAAAGCTGATATTGGCCAATTACGGAATTCGTATAATCCACAAATCTTTAGCGTCTCAAATACTCTATTTTTAATTTCTTCTTCAGGAACTCCTCTAACCTTAAGTCCTAAAGCTACTTCATCAAAAATCATAGTTTTAGATATCATTTGATTTGGATTTTGCATTACAATACCTATTTTTTCTGCACGTTCTTTAATAGTATCATTTATTAAATCTCTACCATCAAATAATATTTGACCTTCTGTTGGCTTATAAAAACCACATATTAATTTAGAAATAGTTGATTTACCTGCTCCATTTCTTCCTACGATACTAACCATTTCACCTTTATTAACCTTAAATGAAACACCATGTAATATTTCTTTTCCACTTTCATACGAGAACTTTACATCCTTCATTTCAAGGATAGCTTCACCTGTTGTTTGCTTTTCCTCTTCAGAAGTTTCTTCATACCAAGTTTTTAATTTTTCTCTGCATAAATCTATATTTAAAGTATCAATATGTTCTGGTTTCATTTCTGGAGTAATTGTACATCCTGCATATTTTAAAGCTGTAATATATAATGGTTCACGTATTCCAGTTTCAGATAAAATATTTGAACTTAATAATTCTGCTGGAGTTATATCCGCAGCTATTTCACCATTATTAACAACAATTACTCTATCCACAGCACAATGTAATACATCTTCTAATCTATGTTCTATTATTAATATAGTCTTTTTAGTTTCCTTTTGAATTTGATCTATTAACTCAATTGCACTTTTTCCTGTTGCAGGATCTAAGCTTGCAAGTGGCTCATCAAATAAAAGTATATCAACATCTCCAACCATAACTCCAGCTAATGTAACACGTTGTTTTTGTCCACCTGACAAACTATATGGTGCATCATTTAAATGAGTGTCTATTCCAACAATTTCAGAAACAATTTTAACTTTTTCTTTCATTTCTTCTTGAGATACACAATCATTCTCTAACTTAAAAGCTATATCTTCTCCAACTGTCAATCCTATAAACTGTCCATCAGGGTCTTGAAGTACAGTTCCTACTGAATTTGACAACTCAAATATACTCATTTCCTTAGTTTCTTTGCCTTTAACTTTTAAACTTCCAGAAATTTTACCTTCATTAGAAAATGGTACAATCCCATTTATACAATTCGAAAGAGTACTTTTACCTGATCCTGACGGCCCTACTATAAGCACCTTTTCTCCTTCATATATAGTTAAATTTATGTTATTTAATGTTGGCTTTGCTTGAGCTCTGTATTGAAAAGAAAAATCCACGAACTCAATTACAGGTTTTTTCATAGCAAATCTCCCTCGTTTTTTATGTAAATTACAATTTATTAATTATTATTTAATTTTTTTATTATCTTATTTTAATAAACTACTTACTATTACTTTATTCGCTTTTAGTGCTTAAATTTTTTATAGCAAAGTCTAAGTAATAATCTACATTAAAGATAATACTATATTTTTAATCATATGTATATTATGAAACAAATTCTTTTTTAAATTAACTAAAAATACCAGAGACATAAAGTCTCCGGTATTTTAATAGATATTATTCTCTATCTAAGCTTCCCTTTTTAACTCTAGTCTTAGAATAAGTATATAATAATATAGTACCTAATATTCCAACTGTAATCGCATTTGAAGCCCCTGCTACAGCACCTTGTAAATAAACTTTCTTAGCTGGTTCAGCATATATAAGTATATCTAATGTTGGTGCAATTAAAAGCCATGCTATTGCATTAGCCACAACTTGGTAAATATTAAATAATATCATTTGTTTTTTACCAAATTCACCTTCATTAACCTTTAATCTTTTACATGCTAACCCAATTATAAGTCCTATTGAAGCTGAAGCAATAACCCAGCTAAACCATGGTGGACCATAGAAAACTAAGTCTTTTAATGCATGTCCTATGAACCCAATAGCAACCCCTGCAATTGGTCCATATAAAACTGCCATTAATGCTAAAAATGCATAGCATGTTTCAATATTAGTATTTGGTATTCCAGATGGAATAGACCCAAAACGACCTAATATCATAAATACTGCAGCACCAATACCAATTGCCACAATTGTTTTAATTGATAATTTGTTACCCATATTATTTCCTCCTTCTCAATATACTATATGATACTTTAAATTTTATTCATAAACTACTCTTGGAGCCTTTCTAATAGAAATTATCCAATTAGTTCCTGTTTGTATGTTATATGCTTTTGAGAAAGAACCTTGATTTATAGCAACTGCTAAGTTATCTAATGAATTAACATATACTAAAGTCTCCCCAACATGAACGTCTGCAAATGATTTTGCATATACCATTATATTTCTGTAAACTTCTCTTGTATCATTCTTTATTGCAACTTCTACTCTATCGCCATACTTGATACCTAAACTAGTAAATAACTCTCTTCCGATGTTTGTCCAAAGACTTCCGAATCTAACATCTAAAACATCAATTGTTCCAGTTACCATATCATTATTCTTTGTTGATTCAACTACTGGTAATTCAACTATATCTTCAACTGGAATTTCTGGTCCAACTTGTTCAAAATCTATAACTCCAGCAGCAAGTCTAGCACCTGTATAAGCATATATATCTCTTCCATGGAATGTATATGATGCTCCTGAATTAGGTAATCTATTTATAGTTTCATCTATTTCTCTTGCTTCTACAATTCCACACATACGTTTAATATGAGTTAATGTTCCATTGTCCGGTGTTATTATGTATTGCCCTTTTGCAGTCTTAACCCCAATACTTTTTCTATTAGAACCTACTCCTGGATCTACTACAGAAACAAATACACTTCCTTCTGGCCAATAAACTACAGTTTGTATTAGTCTATATGACGCCTCCCAGATATTGTATTGTGGTATTTCATGAGTTAAATCAAATAATTGTAATGTTTTATCTACAGAGTATGCAACTCCATACATAGCACTAACAGCTCCATCCGCTATACCAAAATCTGATTGAAATACTAAAGCATTTTTCATAATATAAGCCTCCTGAAAATTATGTCGAATTTTATTATACCTTTAGCATAAACACGAATCATATTTTAGTCAACTTATTTTTTATTCGCATTTTAACGAACATTAATCTTTTTCTTTTTCCAGACAATGCTTTCTAATTATACTTTTTTATTAGTTAGTAGTCAATAATTTTATCTATTTGTAATTGAATACTATTCTTTACAAGAAAAAAGGAAACCTTTTTAGGTTTCCAATAATTTTATATGTTTTGCTAATTAAGCACATGAGTTCCTTCACCTATATTACTTGTATAGAATGATGGTTTAATTTTTGTAACCTCTTCATATGCTATAGATACTTTTTCTTTGAATTCAATTACTTTAGCATTATCAACCAAAGCTATTGCACATCCTCCAAATCCAGCACCTGTCATTCTAGCGCCAATACAGCCTTCAATCTTTAAAGCTTCATGAACTAAAGTATCAAGATGAATCCCTGTAACTTCATAATCTTTTTCAAGAGACATATGTGAAGCTGTTAAAAGTTCTCCAAAGCCTAAGATATCATTATTCTTAAGCATTTCCATACTCATTTTAACTCTTTCATTTTCACTAACAACATGTACGGCTCTTCTTTTTATAGTTTCATCAGTGATGAATTTTTCTATATCATCTAAAGTTGCTTGGCATAGATTTTCTAATTTTCTTTCTTTATTACTATTTATAATAGCAAGCGCCTTTTCACATTCGGCTCTTCTTTCATTGTACTTTGAATCTGCAAGTTCTCTCCTCTTGTTAGTACTCATTATTACTAAGCTATATTCACCTAAATTTAATGGAGCATATTCATAATAAAGAGAAGCGCAATCTAATAATATTGCATGATCCTTCTTTCCTACAGCTACTGCAAATTGATCCATTATTCCACAATTAACACCTACAAATTCATTCTCTACCTTTTGACAAAGCTTAGCTACTTCAACTCTATCAATTTTTTCTGGATTTTCTAAATAAAGAATAATATATGCCATTAAAACTTCAAGCGCAGCTGAAGATGAAAGTCCAGCACCATCTGGAATATTACTAAATAGCACAATATCCATTCCTGGTACCTTATGCCCTAAATCCTTAAGTTCTTTGATAACTCCCTTCGGGTAATTACCCCAATCATCTTCCTTCTTATATACTAATTCATTATCTAAATCTATAATAACTTCACCAGCAACATTTTTTGATCTCATTCTTATTTTACTATCATCTCTTAATGCTAATGCAGCATAAATACCAACAGTAAGTGCTCCTGGAAATACAAATCCACCATTATAATCTATATGTTCTCCAATTAAATTAACTCTTCCTGGCGATAAGAAAGTTTTTATCTCTCTATCATCTACACCATATTCATTTTTAAATAACTGTAACATTTCTTCTCTATTCATTCTCTATTCAACCTCTCTTATAACAATCTATTTATAAAATTAAATAACAAACTTATCACTATCTAAAGTACTTGGTTTAAGAATTTATCTAGTCCAGCCTGTCCTTTTTTATTTCTCTTAAATACACCAGCATCTTCAAGTACTTTTGAGAATATAAATCCAACTTCCTTTTTAAGCAATTCCTTTGCCTCAATATAATTTAATGATGAATTTTCTCTTAACATTTTTTCTATCCATGGAATATGCTTATTAATTTCATTATTTCTTTCTGCTTCTTCTCTGTTATAATCTAATTCACCACATAGTATATTAGCTATAATATCTAATTCCTTCTCTAATCGTCCTGGTAAAACAGCTAATCCCATAACTTCAATTAATCCTATATTTTCTTTCTTTATATGATGAAGCTCCTTATGTGGATGGAATATTCCATCTGGATGTTCTGCAGAAGTTCTATTATTTCTTAATACTATATCTAACTCAAAAGCATCACCTTTTCTTCTTGCTATTGGTGTTACTGTATTATGAGGTATATCTCCTGAAAATGCTAATATATCATTTTCTTCATCAGAATACATTTTCCATGCTTCAAATATATCCATTGCTGCATCTATAACTTCATTCTTATTATTTCCCTTAATTCTAACTACAGACATTGGCCATTTAACACTTCCAATTTCAAGATTTCTATATTTACTACTTTCATAGTATTTTTCTACTTTAGCCTTTTCCATTGGGAATTCATGTCTTCCACCTTGGTAATGATCATGTGTTAATATTGAACCACCTACTATTGGTAAATCCGCATTTGAACCTATAAAATAATGTGGTAAAACTTCTGTAAATTCAACAAGCCTTTCAATTGAACCTCTTGTTAATTTCATTGGCTCATGTTCACCACTAAATACAATACAATGCTCATTATAGTAAACATATGGTGAGTATTGCATAAACCACTCTCTATTATCTAAAATCATAGGTATAATTCTATGATTTTGTCTTGCTGGATGATTTAATCTACCTGCATACCCTACATTTTCTTTACAAAGAAGACATTTTGGATATGTTGATTGTTTCATTAGCTTAGCTTTTGCAATTTCTTTAGGATCTTTTTCTGGTTTAGATAAATTAACCGTTATTTCTAACTCACCATATTCTGTTTTTGCAGGCCACCAAAGATTTTTAGCTATTCTTTCTGTCATAATATAATTTGATGCTTTGCTTAAATCATAAAACCAATCTGTTGCTTTTTCCTTAGATTCATTTTCATACTTATCATAAAAACTCTTAACAACTTCACTTTCTCTTGGCATTAATAAGCCCATAATCTTAGCATCAAATAAATCTCTATGTGTTGTTGTATTTTCTTCTATTAATCCAGCCTCAACTGCATAATCTAAAATATTATTTAATATCTTAACAGGTGTCTCTTCAATTACTTCTTCTACTTCACCTTCAAATGGTTCCTCAACTTTCAATAAATCAATTAATGCATTTCTTGTTGCAATTATGTCCCACTTGGAAATCATTTCCTTACTCAATGCAAATTTTAAAAGCCTCTCAATTTCATACCCAATTTTATTCATAATCTCACCATCCACTTTTATTTTTATTTTTTAATTGATTTAACAAACTTTGGTTATTTGTCTATCTCATATTTAATTAATACTCATCCCATTAAATATTTCTTGTATTACTAATGTTGTAGCACCAACTACTGCTGCATCTCTTCCTAACATACTTTTAATTATCCTTACATTTTCACTTGAAAGCTTCATTCCTCTATTCTTGACAATTTCATTTAATGTCTCAATTGCATAGAATGTATTTTCAAATATTTCACCAACAACTACTATTGATGTAGGATTTAATATATTTATTAAATTTGTAATTGCTATTCCTATATATCTTGCTGCTTCCTTTATTATAGATATTGCTAACTCATCTTCTAACTTAGCTGCTTCAGAAATATCTTCTATTGTTAATTGATTAATATCAGCCTTTAACTCTTTTAAAACACTATTTGTACCTTGCTTAATAAGTTTAATAGCTTTTTTAGTAATATTATTATTAGATGCAACTGTCTCAAGGCATCCATAATTGCCACAATTACATTTATCTCCATCACCTTCAACAACTATATGACCTATTTCTCCTGCACTAAAATCAACCCCATAATAAGGTTTATTATTTATAATAATTCCAGCACCTATACCATTTGAAATATTCAATGTTACAAAATTTGATATATCCTTAGTAATTCCAAACCAACTTTCTCCTAAAGCCATTGCTCTAACATCATTATCAACATAAACACCTAAGTTTAATTCATTTTCTAATGCTTCTTTAATATTTATTTCCTTCCAGCCATAGTAAGGTGAGTATATAGACATTCCTGTTCTAGCATTTACTATTCCATGTAACGCTACCCCTGCCCCTAATATTTTTTCTTTTTCAATTTTACTACATTCTATAACTTCATTAATTAATTTAACTAACTCTTTAAAAACAAAATCATAATCATATCTTTCTTCATTAATTTCAATAGATTTTTTTAATATAATTTCTGCCGAAAGATTTGTTATGACAACATCTATCATCCCTACGCCAATACTTATTCCTATTACATATCTGGCATTTGGATTTAATTCTAACATTATTGGTGGCCTTCCTCCACTTGACTGTCCTACTTTACATTCAACTAAATATTCATCTTCTATAAGCATTTTAGTAATATTAGTCACACTTGCCGGCGTTAATCCTGTTATCTTTGCAACATCAGCACGTGATAAACTTCCATTATCTCTAATAACCTTAAGTACCGCTGAAACATTTAATTGCTTCATAAGTTCAAAGCTACCTCTTACTACCTTATTCATTACATCACTTCTTTATTAATTATTTTAATAAAGTCCTTAAAAAATTTTCCCCTTTTTAGGACTCGTGAAATTGTTTTCTTAATTTTATATTATCATATTTTTACAGTTTGTCAATATAATTATGATTAAATTACTTCGATGTAAAATTAATTTTATCAATTCTACACCGAAGCTTATTAATGTCATTAATTTACTTTTAGTATTTAAAAACTTTAAATGATCTTTTATCTAAATTTATTTTCTTTAATTCTTGGATATTACCTGTAATTAGCTCTTTAGCACTACATTTTAAATTTAATTCTATAATAGCATCTTCATCACTATTGTTAAATATAACTATTAACTTTTCATCATTTAGTACCCTTTTAAACGCTAATAAGTTTTCATCACAATACACTTCTTCAAAATCACCATGAACAAGCGCCTTATTTGAAGCTCTAATTTTAATCATTTTTTTGTAGAAATTAAGCAACTCTTTATTTTGCTTTTCTTCATCCCAAATCATACATTTTCTGTTTTGAGGGTCATCTCCTCCATCTAAACCAACTTCATCTCCATAATAAATATATGGAACACCTAAATATAAAAATTGATATGCAATTGCTAATTTAATTCTATCTATATTACCTTCACATTCATCATAAATTCTTTTAGTATCATGACTTCCAACCAAATTCCACATTTGCTTAGTTATACTATCCATATATAAAACCCTATTTTCAGCCATTATATCTAAAAACTCTCTTGCTGTAATAATGTTTTTACCAAAGAAATCTATAATTGCATTTTTAAATGGATAGTTCATAATTCCATCTAATTGGTCCCCTTTTAAGAAAGAATTTGCTTCGTGCATTATTTCACCAATAATAACAGCATTTTTATTAGCTTTCTTAACTACCTTCCTAAAAGCTCTCCAAAATTCATGCCCAACTTCATCACAAACATCAAGTCTCCAACCATCTATTCCAATTTCTTTAATCCAATACTCTCCAACCTTAAGTAAATACTCTTTAACCTCTTCATTATTTGTATTTAAT
The DNA here is from genome assembly GCF_040227035.1 of Clostridium sp. RTP31139st1_H3_RTP31139_211217. Classification (NCBI taxonomy): domain Bacteria; kingdom Bacillati; phylum Bacillota; class Clostridia; order Eubacteriales; family Clostridiaceae; genus Clostridium; species Clostridium sp. RTP31139st1_H3_RTP31139_211217. The sequence goes on along the minus strand of NZ_JBCOAB010000002.1, from coordinate 11,112 downwards.
TTCGGCATATTATCACAACCGTTTGCAAATGTATAATACTTATTCTTTGACTTACTAACTGGCCATGAATCAATAAAATACCAATCCTTATATTTTGATTCTTGTTGATTTTTAATCACATCTTCAAATGCGAAAAAATCTGATCCTGAATGGTTAAAAACAGCATCAAATACTATCCTTATTCCATTACTATGTGCCTTTTCAACCAATTCTCTTGCTTCACTTAAAGTACCAAATTGAGGATCTATATCAAAGTAATCTTTTGTATTATATTTATGATTAGTTGTTGATTTAAAAATAGGCGTTAAGTAAATTAAATTTATCCCCAAATCTTTTAAATATGGCAATTTATCTATTATCCCTCTCAAATCACCCCCATACATACTTCTTTTATGAACCTTACCCTTTCCCCATGGAAGTGTTCCTTCAACATTTATATTGCTATCACCATTGCAAAATCTATCAGGGAAAATTTGATATACCACTGACTCTTGAAGCCACTTTTCTTCATAATATAAATCCTCTTCTGCTATATATGGAAATTGGAATGAATTCATATCATTATATTTAAACTCTCGATTAACAAATCCTCGTTCATTATATTCAAACCTTTGATTATTATTATCTATAAACTCAAAATAATATCTATATCTATTTCTAAACACTGAAATTTCTGCCTGATAATACGTAAACAACTCAGTTTCAGCAACAACTATCATTTTCTTTTTTAAATATGGATTTTCCCAATCATACCTATCCTTATAATAGATATAACATTCATTAACATCGTTTCTTGCTACCCTTACTCTAACTACTAATGTATCTTTATCCTTACCATAAGCATAAGGAGTATCTAAAACATGAAAAACTGCATGCTTATTCATATAACCACCTCATCTATTTTATAATATCTATATACATAATTATAAATTTTTAAGTTGAGCTAATTTGTATATTTATAATATAATAGTTATATATTTAATATATTTTATTTTAAGATGGGGGATTTTTTTATGTATGAAAGCTTTATTTCAGATTTAAATATATTTAGTAATGAATTTTCATCTTTTATCGATACTAGTGACAGGCCTGCCATACTTTATAAAATTCAACAAAAGCATATTGGTGAATTAGAAGATGATTTAAACATTGAGGATAAAAAAATAGATTTATATATTTGGAATGCTATATTTTCTAAGGAAATTATAAGACATGGTATTTCAAAGAAATACTTACATACTTTATACAATAAGTATTATGAAAAAATACCTACTTTAAATGATTTAAAAGCCTTACAAGAACTTGAACTTGAAATGGCTGAAGCATATCTTGAATTTTTAATTAGTGATGTTGAAGTGAAGGACAACTTTATAGTAAACAAGCTTCTTCAACATTTGCATATGAATATTGAAAGTTTTATGTCTCTCGATAAAATATCTGAACATTTAGGAATAACTCCTGAATATGCTTCTACTTGTTTTAAAAAGCATATGGGAATTTCTTTAATGAAATATTCTAAAAAAATTAAAATAGATAGAGCTAAGGTTTTATTACTTACAACTAATAAAAGTATGCTTGATATTGCTATATCTCTTGGCTTTTATGATCAAAGCCATTTTTCTAGAACATTTAAATCTTTTGAAGGCGTTACTCCATCAGAATTCAGAAATACACACTATATTTAATGGTTGCATCATGGTAAGGCGAAAAAATAAATAGAGTATCTTAAGGAAAGTTATATTAATTTCTAGAGATAATCTATTTATTTTTTCTTTATTAACAACTATTATATTTTTCTTATCTTCACTTCTGCAAAAGCTGGATAAAATCCTGAAGCCAATGCAACCTTTTGTGATATTATATGTGATTCTACTGTACCATAAAAAGGAACCTTTCCTCTACGTAGTATTTCATTTTTTAATGCTTTAACTACAGTCTTAGCAACACCTTTCTCTTCAGCGCCTTCTAAAACATTAATTCCAATTTGCCACATTACATCACTATCTTTACTAGCTCCAGCCATGCCCAATATATTTCCACGCTCATCAATCTTAGCTACAGCAAGTACATCTGGAAAATTATTATCAAATGCAAATGCTTCATCAAATCTATTATCATCCTTAAACTGCTTTATTTCATCTTGATTATACCATTTTAAATCATTTACTATATCATCATCTATACCATATGGCAAATAATAATGATGGGTATTTTCTATTTCATATCCAAATTCATTTAACTTTTTGTCTATGATTCTTAAATTGGAATATAAAAATAGCCAATCACCATTTCCATTTGAAAACTTTTCGTTGCACCATTCTTTAATACATTCATCAGCAGATAAAATTGCCTTTCCATTAAAAACAAGTATTTTTAATATTTCTTTATCATCAGTATACCTTCTATCACCTTCATTTAACTCAATATTTGTTATTAAATTATTTCTATTATCAAAATCCTCAACTGAACAATTATAATCCTTGGCCAACTGCTCCTTAACCTTCTTCAATATTTCTTGCTTCACGGTTTTATTTCCTCCAATTTATTTATGATAATAAATCTGCTAATTCTTTATAGCTAGACACTTCATAAGTAGGGCTTAAACCACTATTATTTTTTTCCTTGTGTATATTAAACCAACAAGTATCAATACCATAATTAATACCACCTCTTATATCAGAGCTCAAGCTATCTCCAATCATAAGAATCTCATTTTTATTTACACCTTCAATATTACTTAAAGCATATTCAAAAATTTCAGGATTTGGCTTTGAAATTCCCACCTCCTCTGAAATTACTATATCTTTAAAGTATTTTGCGATAACCGAATTTTTAACTCTTCTTTCTTGTATAATGGTAAGACCATTAGTTACAATAGAAAGAATATACTTACTACTTAAATCTTCTATAAGTTCAATTGCTCCATCTAGTAAAAAGGATCCATTACCTAAATTAATCATGTAAGCTTTTGAAAATTCTTCCTCATCAAAACCCGCATTCAACTTATCATTTAATCTTTTAAACCTTTCTATTTTTAATTTTTCTTGAGTAATTATGCCTTCCTCAAGTTCTTTCCAAATAGCAGTATTTATTTCTTTATATATACTAAAATGATAACTTTCATCATAATCAAATCCAAATTCCATCATAGTATTTTTAAAAGCTTCTCTTTCTGTTTTTTTAAAATCAAATAAAGTTTCATCTGCATCAAATAATATTACTTTGTAGTTCATAATAATTTACTCCTAAATTCTATTTCTAATTTGCTCTTATAAAGTAATTATACATTATATTTTGTAAAACAAAAAAGGAAGCCAATTTAAGCTTCCTATAAAAATTTTCACTTCATTATATTTTATATTGCCTTTAAATAAATAACACTACCTTCAATATCTCCACATAGTGTATTAATATTTACTCCTAAATTCATTAATGCCCCACCTGAAAATACTTCCCTCGTTCTTATGTTCTTATAAATTGCATCCTCTTTTAAACCTTTTAACTTTATTCTCTTTAACATTTTAGTATCCTCTAACGATACTCCTTTAAAAGTAAGAACAACTTCTAATCTATCTTTTGATATTATTTCTATACATTCTACAGCCTTATCCTTAGAAAAACCTTTTATTTTATAAAATCTTTTTCCATCCTTACTATTACATATTTCACTTTTTGAAGATCTATCTTTAATATTATTACATACTATATTAAATCTATTGTTATTTTCTATAACAGCTATTCCCATAACTAATCTGCCCCCTTGTATAATTTTTAAACTATATATTAAATATGATAATTTTTTAATGTTAACGTTACCAATAGAATATACTATTTTTACCTTAATATCAATAGTTTAAATAAAAATTGTTTAATTTTCTTAATAAATGTTCATTTTTTATATTAATTATATCTACTTTTAACAAAAAGGTTGTATCAATTTTGATACAACCCTTAATACTTTATTACTTTCTTGCCTTTTCTACCTTAAGCTTTTTACCTTTTATTGTTGAATTTTTAAGTGCTTCTATAACCTTGTTTCCTTTTCCATTTAAAATATCAACATAAGATACAGTATCTTGAACATCTATTATTCCTATATCTTCGGCAGTAATTCCTTCTATTCTTGAAATAGCACCTACAAAATCTCCTGGTCTTAATTTTTTCTTTTTACCACCATTGAAATATATTTTAGTAATATTCTTATTAATTACCTTATCTTTTTCTCTTTTCATTTTTGGCTTAGACTTTAATAACTTAATAGACTCATTTCTTTTTTCAGAATTTACTTCTGGAAGTTCACTACTTACTGGAATTTTAAAACCTATGTATTCTTGAATCATATCAAGTAATCCATCTTCATATTGATTAACAAAAGATATAGCTTTCCCACTAGCTCCAGCTCTTCCTGTTCTTCCTATTCTATGTACATAAGCTTCTTTTTCAACAGGCAAATCATAGTTTATAACATGAGTAATTCCTTCAACATCAATTCCTCTTGCAGCAACATCCGTAGCTACTAAAACTCTAAAATTCCCTCTTTTAAATTTATCCATAACATCAAGTCTATCTTTTTGAAGCATACCGCCATGAATTTTATTAACTGAATAACCCTTCTTATTTAAATTTTCAAAAACCTTATCAACATTCTCTTTAGTTTTACAGAAAATAACTGCAGTTTCAGGAGCTTCACTTATCAAAAGCTTACTTAAGTTATCCAATTTATAAAACTCTTCAAATCTATATAGTTCATGTTTAATATTATCAGTTATTAGCTTTTGTGATTTTATTTCAATATTAATAGGATTCTTCATATACATATTACATAATGATATTATTTCCTCGGGAATAGTTGCTGAAAACAGCATTGTTTGTCTATTTTTGTTTAAGGTATTAATAATATCTCTTACTTGATCTATAAATCCCATGTTTAACATTTCATCTGCTTCATCAATTACTAAATATTTAATCTCTGAAGTATCTAATGTTCCTCTATCAATATGATCAAATACTCTTCCTGGAGTTCCAACAACAAAGTGTGATTTTTGCTTTAATTCTCTAGCTTGTTCTGAAAAAGGTTGTTTTCCAAATACAGCAACAGCTTTTAATCTTTTAAATCTTCCTATATTTTTAATTTCTTCTTTTACTTGAATTGCAAGTTCTCTTGTTGGAGTTAATATTAAAGCTTGTGGTTTATTTTCTTCCCAAACTACCTTTTCACTTAAAGGTATTGCAAATGCAGCTGTCTTTCCGCTCCCTGTTTGAGATTTAACTATGATATCATTTCCCTTAAGCACTTCTGGAATTACTTTATCCTGTACATCTGATGGATTTTTATATCCTATACCATCTAATGCTTTCATTATTTCATTGCATAAATTATATTTACTAAATGTATTATTCAATCTGCTTCCCTCATCTTTATAAAAATTTATTATTTCATTTAATTAGTATACCCTATATTTATGTTAAGTAAATAACTTTAACTCTCGAAATACCTTTTTATAATAAAAGAATTTCTCTTAAACACTATATATTTTGTACTACTTTTAAATATTATTTAAATTTTTTTTATATAACTAGTTTAAATAATAAAAAAGCAAATATTAAAGCTGATTATGTTAATCATACTTTAATATTTGCCTCTATTATCTTAAATTATGCATTTAAAAACTCTTCAATATTTAATTGCTTTTTAAATTCTTCTAAGCCAATTCTATCTATATAATTTCCTAATCTTTCTCTTCCTTGACCATGTTCAGCATAAATATCTATTACTTTTTCAACTACATCAAAGATTTTTTCATCTGGAATATTCATAGCTATTCTATCACCTAATCTAGGAATAACTCCACCTCTTCCTCCAAGGTAAAGAATCCATCCTTTAGGTCCTCCAATTAAACCAATATCTCTTGTATGGCTATCAGCACAACTATTTGGACATCCACTTACACCTATTTTTAACTTATTAGGAAGATTTCTTCCATGGAATGCACCATCTAATTTAGATCCTATTGCAACTGAATCTTGTAATCCTCTCTTACAGAAAGTAGTTCCTGGGCATATCTTTACGCTTCTAACGCATAACCCTATAGCAGCTCCAGGTTTCATTCCTAAATCAGCCCATGCCTTATCTATATCTTCTTCCTTTATTCCAACTATAGCAATTCTTTGAGCTCCAGTAACTTTTACAGCAGAAGCATTATATCTTTCTGCAACATCAGCTATATCTCTTAATTGCTTTGGAGTAATTAAGCCTCCTGTTAAATGTGGCGCTATTGCATATGTTTCCATATCCCTTTGTACTACAGCTCCTTTATCTAATAAATCTTTCATAGATAAATCTCCTTTCAATCTTATAAAAGTAAAATTTTTAATATAACAACTTTCATTTAAGTATTATATATAATTTTAATTAAAAAGTAAAAAGCTATCTATACTAACAATAATGGAAACTCCCTATTCTACTCACTAAATTAGCCACAAGGTGTATTTATCCTAGCTATATCTAATATTCATAATATCATTTACATGTATATTACTATTCAATATTATCTTAAATTCAGTTATTTTTTTATATAATTTATTGATTAATTTTAGTCATTTCATTTAATATATAAGCTAACTTTTTACTACTTATTTCAAATACATTTTCTTTAATTTCAATCTTTACTACTTCTACTTCTTCTGAAATTTCATTAATTGAATTTCTTAATTCAATTATATTTAATCCCTTTGATTCTTTTCTACCATATCCAATATCATATTTATGTATATCGGCATCATCTTTCTTTTCAAATAAATTAAGTACACCTTTTCTATCGCAAGCTAATTTACTTTTTCCATCCTTACCTAAATCATCACTTTCAATTGCATATACAAGCTTTCCATGGAACTTCATCATAGTAAATAGAATCATTAATTCATATTGATTTTTTTCTAAAAAGTTCTCTTCACCTTTGCTATTGAAATAAGCATTTAATAAATCATATGGAACCATAACCATGGTACATTTACCTTCATCTATAGAAAACTGATAAATACCATTAAATACTCCATACTTAATTGCTTCTATAATTTCTTCACCTTTTAATGTTCTTATATATTCAACTCCATCTTTTATTAAGCCAAAATGCTTTACAAAGTCTTGTGCAAATTCTCTTTCAGAAAAAAACCACATTCCTGGCATTTTTTTATGATTTAACGCACATAATGGCTTAGCTACATTATTTTTAATATCTTCTAACGAAGATTTTTTTGAAGCTATAGTATAAACTTCTTCTAACTTTAAGAATTCACTTAAAACTTCTTCATATTTCTTTTTAAATCTCATAACATCTTCTCTTGGAGTTTTTGAAAATTCTTGCATTAACTCTTGATATTTTTTAACTGTTCCTATATTCATATTTATTACCCTTCCCCACTTTAAATGTTTACATAATAATTATACATACTTTTGTTTGCTTTATCAAATATGTAAATATAATTTTAAAAATTATATTTATGTCTCCATTATAATTGGAATTATAGTTGGTCTTCTTTTTGTTTTTTCGTAAATATAATTTTCTACTGCTTTTTTCACATTACTTTTTAATACATACCATTCAATAACACCAATCTCTAAACACTTTTCTACTTCAATTACTGATATTTCTTTAACTTTATTGATTAACTCCTCTGATTCCTTAACATATACAAATCCTCTTGTAATAACATCTGGTCCTGATACTATACTTAATGTCTCTCTTTCAATTGCAACAACTATAGTTAACATTCCATCTTGTGCTAAGTGCCTTCTATCCCTTAATACTATATTCCCAACGTCTCCAACACCCAATCCATCAACAAATACAGCTCCAGTTCTTACTTTACCTTCTTTTTTACAACCATTTTTAGTTAGTTCTAGTACATTTCCAGTTTCTAAAATAAATATATTATTTTTATCCATACCTAAATTTTCTGCCAAATCACCATGATGTTTTAAATGTCTATATTCACCATGAACAGGCATAAAATATTTAGGATTAACTAAAGTATGTATTAGCTTCAACTCCTCTTGATATGCATGACCTGATACATGCACATCTGCTAAATCTTCGTATATAACATCTGCACCTTTTCTAAACAACTCATTTATAACCCTAGAAATAAGTTTATCATTTCCAGGGATTGGAGAAGCAGAAATTATAAAAGTATCTTCATGCTCTATAGCTATTTTCCTATGATTAGAAAATGCTATTCTTGCTAAAGATGCCATTGGTTCTCCTTGACTTCCAGTTGTAATTAATGTGATTTTACTATTATCGTAATCTTTTAAATCATCAATACTTAATACACTATTCTCAGGTATATGCAGATATCCTAGTTCCATTGCAACTTTTGATATATTCTCCATACTTCTTCCATTAAAAACAACCTTTCTTTTATTTTTAATAGAAGCATCAACAATTTGTTGCATTCTATGTATATTAGATGCAAAAGTTGCTACAATAACTCTTCCTTTAGCTTTACTAATAATTCTATCTAATGTGTGCCCTATACTTTTCTCTGATAAAGAATGTCCCTTTCTTTCAACATTAGTACTATCTGCCATAAGTAAAGTTACTCCTTCTTTACCTAAATTAGATATCCTTTGCAAATCCATTGTTTCTCCATCGATTGGTGTATAATCTATTTTAAAGTCCCCTGTATGTAATATTGTACCAACTGGAGTAAATATAGCTAAGCTACAAGAGTCAGCTATACTATGGGTGTTTCTTATAAATTCAACCTTAAACTTATCAAATTTAATTACATCTCCAGCTTCAACATTATGTAATTTAACTTCTGATAGTAAATTATGTTCTTCTAACTTTGTCTTTACTATACCTATAGTCAATTTAGTTCCATATATGGGCACATTCACTTCTTTTAGTACATATGGTAATGACCCTATATGGTCCTCATGTCCATGTGTTAAGAATATACCTTTTATCTTTTTAACATTATTCTTCAAATACGATATATCTGGTATTATTAAATCTACCCCGTACATCTCTTCATCTGGAAATGCTATTCCACAATCAACAACAATAATTTCATCATCACATTCAAAAACTGTAATATTTTTACCTATTTCCCCTAGTCCACCAAGGGGAATTATTTTTACTTTTTCTTCCCTCATTAAAACAGTTCCTTTCGCTACTTTATTAATTTCCTTATATTTATTATTCCTTGCCAATTTATTAGTTATTCTTCGTTTTATTAACAAATAATATTTTAGCAAAGAGTTAGTCAATATAACTCTCATCGCCATTTAGTACTTTTGCCATATTATTTAGTATTCATTAATGTATCTTCTACTACCAAATCTTAAATTACGCTTAAAAATTTCTATTAATCTAAAATTAAAAGTGAATAGTTATAAGCAATATATACTAACCATTCACTTTATCCTAAAATTTAAAAACCTTATCTCTTAATTGTTATATTTTTAATACTTGTCCTACATATATTAAGTTTGGATTTGATATTCCATTTATAGCTACTAAATGATTAACTGTTGTTCCAAATTTCAATGCTATTCCACTTAGAGTATCTCCTGATTGTACTGTATAGGTTGTAACTGTAGAATTTGATGTTGATTCAGATCCTGATACTGGAATCTTGAGTACTTGTCCTACATATATTAAATTTGGATTTGATATTCCGTTTAAGGCTACTAAAGTATTCACTGTTGTTCCATACTCTTCTGCTATCCCACTTAATGTGTCTCCTGCTTGTACTGTATAGTTTATTGTAGATGATGTTGATACACTTGCTCCTGATCCTGTTGTTGGAATTTTTAGTACTTGCCCTACATATATTAAATTTGGATTTGATATTCCATTTAAAGCTACTAAAGTATTTACTGTTGTTCCATATTCCTCTGCTATTCCACTTAATGTATTTCCTGATTGTACTGTATAATAAATATAACTACTATTTGAATTAGAATTAGAATTATTATTAGTACTGCTACTATCCCCTACAATCCTACTACTTTCTTCTAATAACATTTCTTCAGTAAATACATCCATATCTACATTTCCACTAACACCGGCTACACTACCAGTATCTGAATATTGCCATCCAGCATGACTATTTCCCCATATAGGATTACCTTGTGGAGAATTCACACCATATTCTGCTATCCATAAAGGATAATTCTCTAATCCATATCCGGACACTATATTATTATTAGCAAAGCTCACATAAGTATATATAGCTACTTCTGTGTTTGTAAGCGCTTTTACCTTTTCTAAAAATTCAACAGCTAATTCTGATAATTCGCTAGCTCCATAGTTTCCTGCCTTCTCTAAGTCTAAAACAAGCTTACAGTTACTAGTTAGTCCCTTTATAGCATTTGTAAAATATTGTGCTTGAGCATCTACTGAAACTGCTGGATCAAAGAAATGATAAAATCCAACTAATAATCCATTGCTAATCGCACCATTATAAAATTCTTGTAAATAAGAATCTATAAAATAATTCCCTTGAGATGCTAATATATATACTATTTGTGTTCCGCTATTTTTTACTTGTGAAAAATCTATACTACCTTGCCAATTGCTTATATCTATTCCTGTGTAATTTGCCATATTAAGCTCCTCCTTAGTTATATAATTTATCCTTAATTTTATAATATTCCGACATATAAAATTAGTGATTATAAATTATTAACTTTTAATTTTTTGGAGTTATACCAAGGCTTACTTTTCAAACAAAAAAGGGGCTGTCGCACTAAATAATTAGTGCGAGGCCCCTTTTGCAAAAAAAAAATAAATCCCAGACTCTATAAGCCTAGGATTTATGGTAAAATATTTTTCATGCTAACAAAAAAAATCTTACAACAAAATTATACTTTAAATCGAAAGTTTTATCAATTAAAACTTCCTTTTGATATAGATTGCATAATTCCAGAAAATGATTCGGTGAGATTACTAAGTCAGTTTGTAGAGGAGATGGATTTAACTAGACTATATTCTACTTATTTTAGAATAAGAGAAAATCAAGTACCGCCAATGAATATGCTGAAAATTATGCTTTATGGATATATGAATGGACTTTATTCTTCAAGAGATATAGAAACTGCAT
>NZ_JBCOAB010000001.1:179324-207416 GCF_040227035.1 Clostridium sp. RTP31139st1_H3_RTP31139_211217 | reverse complement strand
GTATAAAATTTTGAACAATTAAAAAGGAGTTGTATTCAGACTGAATTTATTAATTCAATCTGATACAGCTCCTTTTTTAATTTATTAACATATCTTTTGATACACTTTTATTTAACTTAATATGCATTACTACCATAACTATTAAAATTAATAGTAAATATACTGGAAATAGCCTTACACTTATATGATTTGCAATAATACCAAATAGAGGTGGCATTAGTAAGTTTCCAACATAAGCACTTGCCATTTGTACACCTATAACTGCTTGTGATTTATCTGCTCCAAAATTCGTTGGTGTAGAATGAATAATGCATGGGTATATTGGAGCACAACCTAAACCAATAGTAACCAAGCCTACTAGAGCAACTTGATGACCAAATGGTAAACACATAAGTATAATACCAATTAAAATAATGACTTGTCCTAAATAAATCATTTGTTTATCATTGAGCTTCATAGTAATAAACCCACTAACAGCTCGTCCTACTGTAATTCCTATAAAGAATAGACTTGCATAACTTGCTGATATTTCTAAATCAAATCCATGTTGTAGTACTAAGTAGCTACTAGCCCATAATCCAGTTGTTTGTTCTAATGCACAATAGCAGAAAAACATAAGCATTACTTGTTTAGCTCCTGGAATATTAACTATTTCTTTTAAAGTAAGTGCTTTATCTTTTTTATTTTCAGATTCTTGAACACCATCTACATCGTCTATAACAGGACGTTTTTTCCAAAGTGGTAAACTTAACATAATTATAATAGTTAATACAACTTGTATTAATGATATATAACGATATCCCATGTTCCAAGTTTGTCCATTAAGTAATGCAAAGCTCATAATATATGGACCTATACTAGCTCCAACACCCCACATACAATGAAGCCAACTCATATGATGACTCTTATAATGTAGAGCTACATAGTTATTTAATGAAGCATCAACACTACCCGCACCAAGACCATAAGGTATTGCCCATAATACTAACATCCAATAAGAGCTACTTATAGAAAATCCCCATAAAGCTACTGCTGTCATCAGAACACTAAATGCTGTAACCTTACCTGTTCCTAATAATTTTGTAAGACGATCACTTTGCAAGCTAGAAAAAATTGTACCAGCTGAAATAATCATAAAAATTGCACCTGCATAAGATACAGGAACATTAAATTCTTGATAAATTGTAGGCCATACAGAACCTAATAATGAATCTGGCAGTCCTAAGCTAATAAAAGCTAAATATATAACTGCTAATAATAAACTAAACATATTGATTTCCTCCTTTATATATTGATATGATTATATCATCAAAAAAATAAAATTAATAAGATAAAATAGTCGTTTTCATATGACAATATCTTCAAAAAGGAGTAGTTATGGCTTTATCAGAATGTATATCAAAAATAGATAAAACTGGTCTTGAATTAATAGAACATGGAATTGCTAGTTTCCCTATAGCATGTTACCATGATGATTTACAAAGAGAATGTGTTGATTGGCATTGGCATGAAGAATTAGAGTTAATTGTTGTTTCAGAAGGGGGAGCTATTATTGCTGTAGATGGTGAAAAGCATATTGTAAATGAAGGAAATGGATTTTTTATTAATACAGGGGTTCTTCATGGTGGATGGATTTATGAAAGTATTAACTGTAGATTTCATTCTATTGTATTTCATCCTCGTTTAGTTGGTGGAAGTTCTAATAGTATATTTTGGACTAAACATTTAAATCCGATTTTGAGTAATATTTCTTTTAAAGGATTGTTTTTAGATTATTCAATACACTGGCAAAAAGATATACTTTGTAGTATTGATGAAGCATGGTATCTTTGTGCTAATGAAGAAGAGGGGTATGAATTTGAAGTTCGTAATGCTTTATCAAAGATCATTTATCTTATGTCTAAACATTTAGAGTGTATAGAATCAAATACATCAACAAAGAAGTTAAGAGATAGTCAGCGTATGAAAAATATGATTAAATATATTGATGAACATTATTCAGATAATATTACTATTGATGAAATTGCTGAAAGTGTATCTTTAAGTGTAAGTGAATGTTTACGTTGTTTTCATAATACAATTGGAACTACACCTATACAATATTTAAAGTCTTTTCGTATTAAAAAGGCTGCTGAATTATTAACAAATACAGATATGAAAATAGTTGATATTGGTATAATGTGTGGTTTTCAGGATATGAGTTATTTTGCAAAAACATTCCGTAATATCTATGGTTGTACACCGTCAAAATACAGGAGGAAATAGCATTAAGTATTTAAATGAAGGTGTATGTTCATTAAAGATTACGTTATTGTAACTTTTTATATAACAAATGTTATAATTATTTATATAAAAGTCAGTTTCAATGATAGAAGTTAATTAAAATTTGGTTAAATTAGAGGAGATTTACATGAGTTTTAATAGAAATATATTAGGAGAGAATTCAAAAGAAGATATTTTAAGATTAGTAAAAAGTAATGAATTTAAGGAAATCTTTAAAAGAAATAATATAGAGAATGTAATTATATTTGGTAGTTTAACAAAAGATGACTTTAATGAAGAATCAGATATTGATATAGCAATTATTGGAGAGAATAAAATATCAGATACAGTGGATTTAAACCTAACTTTAGAGTTAGAGGATTTTCTAGGAAGAAGCATAGATCTTATAGATATAAATGATGAGGAGATAGAAAATATTATAAAAATAGAGGCTTTAAATAGTGATATGGTTATAATTAAGGATAGAATATATGAAGAAACATATAATTATTATGATAACTTATTTAGAGAAAATATTGAGTTTTGGAATAGATTAGATAGGGTGGTTTTAGATAGTTAATAAGGAAAAGTTAAAAAAATTAATTTATGATATAGAAAGTGAAAGTAAGGATATAGAAGATTCATTAAAACTATTAGAAAATTACTTAGAAAACGATATATTAAGAAAGGAAATTTCAAATAGTTTAAAATATAAGTACTTAAGTATGTTTATTTTATATGAGGATTTTATATCAATGCTTTTGAAAGAATATAACATATATAAAATAGGAATTACGGTTGATGCAGCGATAAAACTATTAAAAGAAAAAAATATCTTCTCAGATGAAATAGCTAATTATATAAATTCGGCAAGACTTATAAGAAATAGAATTGGTCATAGATATAAGCAACTTAAAATAGAGACCTTAGTAAACTTTTTAGAAGAAAATATTGAGGTAAGAAATAGTTTGTTTGAATTTGTAAAAAGCTTTTTAAAATAATAGAAATTTCAACGAAAATAAAGTTAGATGAATTTAAAATAATTCAAAAACCCAAGTAGAAAGATTATATTGTTCTACTTGGGTTTTATTAATATAAATTTAAGAAAATATTTCATATAAGATAAGTTTTAGTGGTTTTGATGATTGTAATTTGTAGTGCGAGGATTAATTTAGTATTACAATCAAGAATTTAATTTTTTGTTTTATAAGAAAACTTTAGAAATGCTATTGACTTAGAGTTAACTTCAATACTTATACTTAAAATATAAAATTAAATTAAAAATTTTAATTATATAATGGGGTGTGAATATGAGTAAAAAAGTATTAATTTTATCTTCAAGTCCAAGAAAAGGTGGAAATTCAGATTTGCTTTGTGATGAGTTTATGAGAGGTGCAAAAGAAAGTGGGCATGATGTTGAAAAAATATTTATAGCACAGAAAAAAATAAATTACTGTATGGGTTGTGGAGTCTGTAATTCAACTAGCAAATGTGTTCAACATGATGATATGGCTGAAATACTTGATAAAATGGTTAGTGCTGATGCAATTGTTTTAGCAACACCAATTTATTTTTATTCAATGGATGGGCAATTAAAAACACTTATTGATAGAACTGTACCAAGATATACTGAAATAAGAAATAAGGATTTTTATTATATCATGACTGCAGCTGATACAAATAAAGATATGCTTAAACGTACAGTAGAGGCAATACGTGGATTTACAGAAGATTGCCTTTCAGGTGCAAAGGAAAAAGGGATAATTTATGGAACTGGAGCATGGGGAAAGGGAGAAATTAAAAATACTCCACAATTCTTAGAGGCTTATGAAATGGGAAAAAATATATAGGTTAATATAGTATAAGGAAAACGCTCAAGGTGATAATAATTAATTTACCTTGAGTGTTTTATTTTAGGAAATAGTTGATCCAAATGATAGGTGTGAAAATTAGAGTTTTTTTAGAAAGCCTAAATTAATAATGCTTATTAGGCATTATTTTATATTTATTATAGGTATTAGACATTATTGGAATTGTAAAATAAAATATTAGTATAAGGTAAAAGAAAGTGATTTAAGGAGGAATAATATATGGAATACGTAAAATTAGGTAATACAGGATTAGAAGTATCAAAGATTTGTTTAGGATGCATGAGTTTTGGAGATCCAGAAAAATGGATTCATAGTTGGGTATTAAATGAAGAAGAATCTAGAAAGATAATAAAAAAATCATTAGATATTGGAATAAATTTTTTTGATACAGCAAATGTATATGGTTTAGGAGCTAGTGAAGAAATATTAGGACGTGCATTAAAAGACTATGCAAGTAGAGATGAGATTGTTATTGCAACAAAGGTTAGTGGGTCAATGGGAAAAGGGCCAAACAAATCAGGATTATCTAGAAAAGCTATTATGAATGAAGTTGATGCAAGTTTAAAACGTTTAGGAGTAGAATATATTGATATTTTATACATTCATAGATGGGATTATAATACACCAATTGAAGAAACTATGTGTGCACTTAATGATTTAGTACGTTCAGGAAAAGTTTTATATTTAGGAGCATCATCAATGTATGCATGGCAATTTGCAAAGGCTCAATATATAGCTGAAAAGAATGGATGGACAAAGTTTTCGGTAATGCAAGGTCATTATAATTTATTATATCGTGAAGAGGAAAGAGAAATGAATCAATTATGTAAGGATATGGGGGTAGCTTTAGTTCCATATAGTCCATTAGCAGCAGGACGATTGACTCGTGATTGGAATTCAGATTCAAAGAGATTTAAAGAGGATAAAGTTGCAAAAGTAAAATATGATACTACAGAAGAAAGCGATAAAATAATCGTTGAAAGAGTTTCTGAAATTGCAAAAAAATATAATGTAACAAAGTCGCAAGTATCAATTGCTTGGTTATGGAGCAAAGGAGTTACAGCACCTATTGTAGGAGTTACAAAGGAAAAATACTTATATGATTTTGAACAAGCCTTAAAAGTTAAATTAACTGATGAAGATATAAAATATCTTGAAGAGAAATATATTCCACATAATATTGTTGGACATGAATAAGAAAGGGTTATTTGATGAATAAAAATAATATTAAGCCTTGGCTTGTTTTAGTTGTATGTTGTGGACTTGCTGCATCTTCAATTGGAATATCAATTAATTCATCAGGAGTGTTTTATACTCCTGTATCTGAAGATTTAGGAATTATGAGAGGAACATTTTCCATGCATATGACTATATTTTCTATTGTAATTGCAATGTCAGCACTTATTGTACCTAAAATTATGAATAAATTTTCATATAAATTAATTTTAATACTTAGTGTATTAATTTCAGTTATTTCTACTGGAATGATGGCTTATTCAAGAAATATTTATATATTTTATTTATTAGGTGCTATAAGAGGATTTAGTACAGGTTTATTTTCAATTGTGCCTTTGACAATGATAGTAAATGGGTGGTTTGAAAAGAATCATGGATTGGCTACATCAATAGTTTTTGGCTTTAGTGGACTTGCTGGAGCTATTTGCTCACCTATCTTAGCTAGATGTATTGAAGTGTTAGGATGGGAAACTGCTTATATAGTCAAAGCTGGAATAATTCTTGCATTATGTTTACCAGCAGTTATTTATCCATTTGAAGTTACTGCAAAAGATGAAGGTAAGTTACCTTTTGGTTATAGCACAAATGAAATTATAAATAAAAATATTAATAAAAATCAAAGATTTGATTTTATGACAACCATATTTATAAGCTTTTGTATATTTGCACTTATAAATACAACAATTACAGGAATAACTCAGCATTTACCAGGTTTTGCACAATCAATAGGATATAGTGCATCAGTAGGAGCTAGCTTATTATCAGCAGGGATGCTTGGGAATGTTATTTCAAAGCTAGTAATTGGATTTATGAGTGATAAGATTGGACCAGTTAAAGCAAGTATTACAATGATAGTAATAAATACTTTAGGAGTTATTTTACTTATGAGTGGATTATCATCAATGATAATAGTTGGTGCCTTCCTTTTTGGATCTATATATTCAGTTGGTGCGGTAGGACTACCAGTTTTAACAAAGTATTTCTTTGGAATAGATAATTACTCAAAGGTATTTCCAATTATATCTTTTTTATCAAATTTAGGTGCAGCTTTTGCATTAACATTAGTAGGTTATATATATGATTTTACAAACTCATATAATTTTTCATTTATATTAGCTATAGGAATTAATACAATATGTTTAATTTTAACTTTTGTTATTACTAAAGAAAATAAAATCATAAATAGAGAAAAATTAGTATCTTAAATTGTATATAATTATTTAAGCTCGAGGGAAATAATGTATAATATACAAAAGTAGAGGTGATAACATGGAAATTAGAGTTTTAAAATATTTTTTAGCTGTTGCAAGAGAAGAAAATATTACAAGGGCAGCTGAAAGTTTAAATATAACACAACCTACATTATCAAGACAACTAATGCAACTAGAAGAAGAGCTAAAGGTTCAGCTTTTTATAAGAAGTAAAAGTAAAATAGTTTTAACTGATAAAGGTATGCTTTTAAGAAGAAGGGCAGAGGAAATAGTAGGGTTAGCTGAAAAAACAGAAAATGAATTTTCAAATTATGAGGATATTATTGCAGGAGAAATATTCATTGGTAGTGGAGAAACTAATTCTATGCATAGCCTTGCAAAAGTAATGAAAGACTTTCATGATTTATATCCTCAAGTTCAGTATAACTTATATAGTGCAAATGCTGATGATATTAAAGAGAAAATAGATAAAGGCTTAATTGATATAGGACTTTTAACTGAGCCAGTAGATATTTCAAAATATGATTTTGTACGTCTAAAGGAAAAAGAGGTTTGGGGCGTTTTAATGAGAAAAGATGACGTTTTAGCTAGTAAAGATTATGTTACAGCTGATGATTTAATTGATAAGCCCTTAATTAGTTCAAGACGTGGAATGATTCAAAATGAAATTTTTAATTGGTTTGGTAAGAATTATGATAAGTTAAATATTATTTCAACATATAATCTTGTTTTAAATGCTTCTGTTATGGTAGAAGAAGGGTTAGGATATGCTTTTAGTTTAGAGAATTTAATTAATGTTAATGATGAAACTAATATTTGTTTTAAACCAATTTTTCCAAAGGTTGAAACTGGAACAGTGATTGTATGGAAAAAACATCAAATATTTTCTTCTGCAACAACTAAATTTATAGAAGAAATTAAAAGTGCTTTTAAAGAAAAATAAGTTTTTAAAATTTAATGAAAGTGGGATTAAGAATAATGAGAAACGTAAAAAAGCAAGCAGTAGCTCCAAAGACTATACCAATTTTGAGAGAGGCTTTTGATAAAATAAATGATACTGAAATTCGATGGTTATCAAGTGCAGGAATTATGATAAATTCACATGGAACAGTAATAATGATTGATCCATTATTAGAAGGATTTGATTTACCATTATTAGTAGATATGCCAATTAAGTCTGAAGACGTTCCTAATTTAGATGCTGTTTTAATTACACATTGTGATAATGATCATTTTAGTAGAACTACATGTAAAAATCTTTCTAATGTATGTAATTCATATCATGGACCACATTATGTAGCAGAATTAATGAAGGAAGAAGGATTAAATGGTATTGGTCATGATATATATGAAAGTTTTAAGGTGGGAAATTTAAATGTAAAATTAACACCTGCTGATCATGCATGGCAAAATGAAAGTAGTAAGTATAGTAAAATTAGAAAATTTGAGTTTGAAGACTATTGTGGATTTTGGATTGATACTCCAGAAGGTACTATTTGGTTACCAGGTGATTCAAGACTATTAAAGGAGCAGTTAGAAATGCCATCTCCTGATGTAATATTATTAGATTTTTCTGATAACTCATGGCATATTGGATTAGATGATGCGGTTAAACTTGCTAATACTTATCCTGATGCAGAGTTAATTTTAATTCATTGGGGAACAGTAGATGCTCCAGAAATGAATGCTTTTAATGGAGACCCGGCTGATTTAATAGGAAGAGTAGTAAATCAAGAGCGTATTAATATACTTGCAGCAGGAGAAGTTTTTAAGTTAGATAGCAAAAATGATAAATAATAAAATCCTATAATTAGATATTGACTTAGAGTTAACTTAAAGTTCTATTATAAAGTTATTCCAATAAATGGAGGTGTTTAATTATGAAAATTACAAATAAAACAAATGAGTATCGTGAAAAAATGAGATTAGGTTGTATTTCGGAGTTTGGTGAAACTGATCCAGAATTTGTTGAGATATTTGAAAATTTTGCTTTTGATGAAGTAGTTAATCAAGATGATCTAGATGATAAAACAAGATTTATGGCAATTATAGCAACTCTTATAGGATGTCAAGGAATTGATATATATAAAGATATTCTTCCAGTTGCACTTAACTTTGAAGTAACACCAATTGAAGTTAAGGAAATTGTATATCAAGCAGTTGCTTATCTTGGTATGGCACGTGTATTTCCATTTTTAAAAGCTACAAATGAAATACTTAAATGTAGAGGAATTAAATTGCCACTTGAAGGTCAATCAACTACTAATACAGAAAATAGACGTGAATCTGGAACAAAAGTACAGGTAGATATTTTTGGAGATAACATGAAGGATTTTTGGAAGTCTGGACCAGAGGAAAAACGTCACATTAATTATTGGCTAGCAGCTAACTGCTTTGGAGATTACTACACTCGTAGAGGGCTTGATTATAAGCAAAGAGAAATGATTACATTTTGTTTCTTATCAGCACAAGGTGGGTGTGAACCACAATTGACTTCACATGCTGCTGCAAATATGAAAATTGGAAATGACAAGGAGTTTTTAATTAAGATTATTTCACAATGTTTACCGTACATTGGTTATCCACGCTCATTAAATGCATTAAAATGTGTTGATGCAGCAGCAAAAGAATTTATTAAATAGGTATTAAAGGGAGTTTTAAGATGAGTGATAATAAGAATTTAAGTGTATTTAAAATGGGAGAACCATTACCAGAAATGTTTTCTAAGTATTTTATAGGAAATGCACATTTAAATATGTTAACAACTGAAGGAGTTAGTATTGGTAATGTAACTTTTGAACCAGGATGTCGTAATAATTGGCATATTCATCATAAGGGTGGACAGATTTTACTTGTTACTGGGGGAAGAGGATATTATCAAGTATGGGGAGAAGAAGCTAGAGAATTAAAAGCAGGGGATGTTGTTAATATTCCAACTGAAGTTAAGCATTGGCATGGTGCAGCAGCAGACAGTTGGTTCTGTCATCTAGCTATTGAGATACCAGCAGAAGGTGCAAGTAATGAATGGCTTGAAGCTGTTAGCGATGAAATTTATTGTAAGTTAAAATAATTAAAAGTGTTAAAATAATAAATAATTCGTATTAGTGAAAAACATTCTAGTAGGTAGACATTTCATATCTACTAGAATGTTTTTTTGCTTTAAGTTAATTATATGGAGGGAAAGCTAGAGCTTATACGTAAACAATATACTATTAAATAGGTATTAATTATAAAAACAATAATAAGGAACTGATTTTAATTAAAAATTTATGCATAAGACAATATAAATAATGAAATATGATAGATGTTGCGAAATTTAACAAAATTTTTTTGTTTTAGGTGCAAAATGCAATATTATTGCAACATTGATAGTGTAAAATATAGATACATATATAAATATTTGCCATTTAGGGGGGCTGTACTATGGATAATTGTGTAGGGAAAATTTTAAATGATAAAGAGATAAATATAAATGAGGGGTATATGTTAATTTTATTTGAGACATTAAAGACAGAAGAAAATATAGTAACTGTTCCATTAAAATATTTAATGGATAAATTTCAAACAAAAAGAAAAGTAAAAATCTCAAATATATTAAGAGCATTAGAAGAAAAGTGTTATATAGAAATTATTAAAACTAAAGGAAGGGTTAGCAGTTATAAAATAGTTAAGGATTATATGATAAATGATGAAATTGTTTCTAATGAAATAATTGAAAATAACGATACTATGAATTCTAATAGTAACGATTGTTTGAGTTGTGGAATAACAACTAGGGGTGAAATAGGGAATGGTACCAGGGTATTTGGGAGTATAGGTACTTGTAATAAAATAGATACAGGTAATAAAAATGTCACTAGTAGTAGTTATGTAAGTGATACTAGTACTGGTTATATAAATGATACTAGTACTGGTATCTCTAGAGGTACTGGTAGTGGTGATTATTATGATACTAGTATCCTTAAAACACCAGGTGCTATTTTGAACGAAAGTGTTGAAAATAAAGGGTTTAGCAGAGGTAGATACCAAAGTGATACTAGTTGTTATGATATTAATAATAATATTAATAATAATATAAATAATAAATTATATATATATATTTTAAATACTTGGAATGACAAAGGTATAGCTAATATAGGGAGTTTAGACTCTAAAGTTAAGGGGGCTATGGATAATGCTCTGAAATTTTATTCTGTAGATGAAATTGTTGGTGCTATAAATAATTATGGATTGGTATTTGAAAGTGATTATTTTTATGATTATAGATGGAGTTTGGCGAATTTTTTGAACAAGCCTAATGGCATTGGACGCTTTTTGGATACTGGTGATATGTGGATGAATTATTATAATAATCATTGTTCTTATAGTGAGAAATTGAAGAGAAATGGTATTAATATTGAGGATTATATAGATTAATAAACGTTAGGAAAATTGTTTATATGTTTTTGATAATTATATAAAATTTTATTTAGTTTGAGTCTAGTTATTTTTTTAGTAATAATATAAAATTATGAATAAGAATGTTCTTTTAAGATATGATTTGTAAGGAAAAAGTTATACAAAATTACATTTGAGAAAAAATGTATTTTAAGATGATATAGATATAGCAAGGTTTGATTGTAGAAAATATTAATTAACATAATCTTATATATGTTATTTAAAAAGGAGGCGATATTAATGAAAAAAAGATTCAATACTACTGGTGTATGTATACCAACTATGCATTATATGGTTGATATAACAGATAAACTTGATAAAATTATAGAACTGATAAAAGAAAAAGATTACTTTATTATAAATAGACCAAGACAGTATGGAAAAACTACAACTATGTATATGTTAGAACAGAGACTGAAAAATGATTACTTGGTAGTAAGCATGAGTTTTGAAGGGATAGGGGATGAAGTCTTTCTTAAAGAAAAAACATTTTCTAAGGTATTTATAGAATTAATGGCAGAAAGCTTGGAATTTACAAATGAAGAAGAAAGTAAAAGGTTATTAGGATATGAAAATGATATTGATAATTTAAGAGACTTATCTAAGCTTATAACAAGGTTTGTTAGGGATAGTAAGAAAGATGTTATTTTATTTATTGATGAAGTAGATAAGAACTCTAATAATCAGTTATTTTTGAGCTTTTTAGGAATGCTTAGAAATAAGTATTTGTTAAGGAAACAAGGAAAAGATAAAACTTTTAGTAGTGTAATTTTAGCTGGAGTATATGATATAAGAAATTTAAAACTAAAATTTAGAAATGAAGATGAAAAGAAATATAATAGTCCTTGGAACATAGCGGTTGATTTTGACATAGATATGAAATTTAATGAGAAAGAAATAGAATCTATGTTAAAAGAGTATTCTTCAGAGAAAAATGTAATTATGAATACAAGAAATATAGCACAGTTATTATATAGATATACAAGTGGGTACCCTTTTTTAGTTACTAGAATATGCAAGATAATTGATGAAAAACTTAACAAAGAAAATTTAGAATGGACAGAAGAATATATAATTAAGGCAAATAAAATCTTATTATCAGAGCGTAATACTTTGTTTGAAGATTTAATAAAAAATGTTGAAAATAATGAAGAGTTAAAAGACTATATATTTGATCTAATAATGAATGGAGAAGAAAAGAGTTTTAATCTTGATAATCCTATAATTAATTTAGGAAATGTATTTGGATATTTTATAAATAAGGACGGAAAAGTGAAAATATCAAATAGAATATTTGAACAAAGATTATATAATTATTATTCTTCTAAGTTGGAAAATAAAGTTGATATGAGTTCTTATAATTTTAAGGAAAACTTTATAACTTCTACAGGGTTAGATTTTAAAAAGATTCTTCTAAGATTCCAACAGTTTATTAAGGAACAATATAGTTCTATTGATTCTAAATTTATAGAAAGAGAAGGTAGACTTCTATTCTTAGCATTTATAAAACCAATAATAAATGGAGTTGGTTTTGACTTTAAAGAAGTACAAATTTCAGAAGAAAAGAGATTAGACGTTGTAATTACTTATTTAAAAGAAAAGTATTTAGTAGAGCTTAAGATTTGGAGAGGTGAGGAATATCACAAAAAAGGTCTTAAACAGTTAAGTGATTATTTAGAGATTAATGAATTAGATTGTGGCTATCTTATTATTTATAACTTTAATAAGACGAAAGAATATAAAAGTGAAACAATAATGGTTGATAGTAAAAAGATATTTGCAATTTGGGTGTAAAAATAAGTAGATAATATATATATGGATAAAAAATAAATTTCCACTAGCTAAGTCGGTGGCTTTTTGGGACAGTAGATAGAGTTGCTTTCATAGCAATATACCTACTGTCCCTTAATTTATATTAAATGTCCTTTTAATGTATTTTATATCATCTAAGTATTAGTAAATTAGTAAATATAGCTACTGTATAAACTAATGAATATATATTAAGATAATACAAAATACTAATATTAAATAATGATAAAATAAAAAAATAAAAAAGGAGATATAATGATACAGGATAATAAAAACTTAAAATTAGAAAATACATACTGTGAATTGCCAAATATATTTTATTCAAAAGAAATTCCTGAAAAAATATTAAATCCTAAATTAGTAGAATTTAATAAAGAGTTAGCAGAAGATTTAGGATTAGATTTAAAGTTTTTAAATAGTGACGAAGGAATACAGTATTTAGTAGGAAATAAACTTTTAGAAGGAAGTACACCAATAGCACAAGCCTATGCAGGTCATCAATTTGGACACTTTACAATGCTTGGAGATGGTAGAGCTATACTTTTAGGTGAATTTATATCAAGAAATGGACAAAGATTTGATATTCAACTTAAAGGAGCAGGAAAAACTAAATATTCAAGAGGTGGAGATGGAAAAGCAGCTTTAGGGCCAATGCTTAGAGAATATATAATAAGCGAAGGTATGTATGGGCTTAAAATTCCAACAACCCGTAGTTTAGCAGTTATTTCTACTGGTGAAAATGTAATAAGAGAAGAAATTTTAGAAGGTGCATTATTAGTACGTATAGCAAAAAGTCATATACGAGTTGGAACATTTCAATTTGCAAGAAATTTTGGAGATGTTGAAGATCTTAAAAAACTAGCAGATTATACTTTAAATAGACACTTTAAAAAAGATACCTATGAAGGAAATTCTTACTTATATCTTCTTAAAGAGGTTATAAATAATCAAGCAAAGCTTATTTCAAAATGGCAGCTAGTTGGATTTATTCATGGTGTTATGAATACTGATAATATGACAATTAGTGGAGAAACTATAGATTATGGTCCATGTGCATTTATGGATTCATATGATATAAATACAGTATTTAGTTCTATTGATATTAATGGAAGATATGCTTATGGAAATCAGCCTAAAATTGGTGTTTGGAACTTAACTAGATTTGCGGAAAGTTTACTACCATTACTAGATGATGATATAGATAATGCAATTAAAATAGCTGAAGAGGCATTATCAAACTATGGAAAATTATATAATGAGTATTATTTTAATGGAATGAGAGCAAAGCTTGGGTTATTTAATAAAGAAGAGGAAGATGAAAATTTAATTTTATCACTTTTAACTATAATGAATAAATTTAAAGCTGATTATACAAATACTTTTTTAAACTTAACATTAGGTAATTTAGAAGAAATGAGTATTTTTAAAAGTGATGATTTTAAAAAGTGGTATGAATCATGGCAAGCTAGATTAGCTAAACAAAATAAATCTAGAGATGAAATTAAAAAACTTATGCAATCAAACAATCCAACAGTAATACCAAGAAATTATATTGTAGAGAATGCAATAAAAGCTGCAGTAAATAATAATGACTATAGTGTTATAAATAAGTTTTTAGAAGCTCTTAAGAATCCTTATGATTATTCAAATATAAGTGAAGAGTACTCAAAAATACCAGAAGTGCCATCTTGTCCTTATAAAACATATTGTGGTACGTAATTAAAAAAATAGGGGGGAAATTAATCTTGTAGATAAAATATTATTTTCAGGATTAATTTTTTATTTTATATAAATATATTAATCCAATAATTGGTATACATAAAATTATGAAAAAATCAACTTTAAATTGTAAAAGTATGATATAATATAATGATAAACATATAAGGAGGTAATTATATGTTCAATGTAGGTGACAAAATTGTTTACCCAGGTCAAGGTGTTGGTATTATTTCATGTATTGAAGAAAGAGAGTTTAAAGGTGAGGAACAAAACTTTTACGAAATAGACATAGTAAATAGTACAATGAAGTTAAAATTACCAGCTAGTAGATTTGAAAATGCTAATATTAGATTAGTTAGTGATTCAGAGGAAATTGATAATAGTCTTAAAGATATAGTTAATTATACTGAAGAAGTTGATAATCTACAAAAATCTGTTAAAAGAGAAAGAGAAGAAAATAATAGTAAGAAAGTTAAAAATGGAACTTTCGATGATTATTTAAGTGTAGTTTGTAACTTAACACAAGTTAAAAACTGTGGAAATGCAAATTCAAGTGAAAGTCAAACATTAAATTCAACGAGAGGCTTTGTAGTTCAAGAAATATCTGAAGTTAAAGGGATGAGTATTGAAGAGGCTAATGAGTTTTTAGATGGACATTTAGATGTATTTTCAAATAATAAATAAAAAACTCTTGCAATTTTAATTTATTATGATAAAATAATAAACATAGCCAAAAAAATAAAGATTTTAATATATATATGTATGTAAATTTCTACTTACTTAGAAGCTTATATTATTAAATGTATTTGTCTTTGAAAAGGAGGAAATTTATATGACTGATAAGACTTTAGTATGCAGAGATTGTGGTTCTGAATTCGTATTCACTACTGGAGAACAAGAATTCTACAAAGAAAAAGGATTCACTAACGAACCAACAAGATGTGTTGCTTGTAGAAGAGCTAAAAAAGAACAACAAAATAGAAGATAATTCTGTTAAGTTTAAGGAACTACTTTTTAAGTAGTTCCTTTTTTGATGTATTTAGAATACTACAGATTTGACATATAGTTTAGAAAGGATTCTAGTGAGGGGGCGAAATGAAAAAATTCTGTTGTATTTTATTATGGTAGGATTACCGATTATAGCTATAACTTGATAATAGTAATTGGATATAAAGTTGTTCTGATTGATAGAAAAAGAAGAATTATTTCTAAAGTATGAGGAAATAGATCTTAAGGTTTGATAAATCTTATTTCAAATAATAACTTTATTTGGTATGTTGTATGTTATAATTATATTAGGTAATAGTAGTTGATAACTTTAAATTTAAACATATTTATAATGTCTGAGATAAATATGTTTAAATTTAATTATTAAAGTAGAAAAAATAAATTAATTTAATTGTCGACCTAACATATGGTTAAAACATAGGGGGGAGACAATGTTATATAAATTCAATATTAGGGGTTGAATAAGTCTAAATATTTTATTTGAAAATATCTATAAAATTTACAAAATATAGAGATAGACAGAAATAAGGGATATATAATAAGAAAATCAGAGTTTAAGAGCGGACGCATAGTAGTAGCTCCATATTGGAATGTAAATTGGTGTATGTGCTGCAATATTATCTAATTTAAAATAATAGTAGTAGCTCCATATTGGAATGTAAATTAAGTAAATCTTTAAGTTTTGGAAGTTTCTTCATTCATAGTAGTAGCTCCATATTGGAATGTAAATTCACGTGCTATAGTAAATCGCTCTGTCTTTTTTGGTGATAGTAGTAGCTCCATATTGGAATGTAAATTTTGGTTTAATAAATTTCTATGACACTTTTAAACTTATAGTAGTAGCTCCATATTGGAATGTAAATTACAAAAACATGAACAAAGAATATAAAGAACAATACATAGTAGTAGCTCCATATTGGAATGTAAATCTAGTTGAATCATATTTAACTTTGCAAATGTAGCTAATAGTAGTAGCTCCATATTGGAATGTAAATGCAGCTTTTAATAAGAATCCATTTTTAAATAAATTCATAGTAGTAGCTCCATATTGGAATGTAAATGTTTGAATAGCCATAAACCCACCTCCTAATCATTTAATAGTAGTAGCTCCATATTGGAATGTAAATGAGGACGGTATTGTTGGAAATGAAGAAAGAGTTGAAATAGTAGTAGCTCCATATTGGAATGTAAATGTAAATAAACTTGCTACTGCACCTATAGCACTACCACATAGTAGTAGCTCCATATTGGAATGTAAATGTTGATACAAATGATAAATTATTTGAAAATAAAGAGATAGTAGTAGCTCCATATTGGAATGTAAATATATTTTATACAAATAAACCAATTAGGCATAAAAGGATAGTAGTAGCTCCATATTGGAATGTAAATATTATAATTAGAATGGAAATAAAGAATAATAGAATGTTAATAGATTATTATTTATGAGTCAAAGAGTTAAAAAATAAGAAAATAAAAAATAGAAATTACATTTACATAATATACCTTATGTAGTAAAATATATATTATAAGAGATTTACTTATAATTTTTTTAAATATAGTATCTTCATATTGGAATGTAGAATATGCTGTAAATTATAGTATAAATATTTTGTAGTAGTACCATAGTGGAATGTTTATATAATTCTATAATTAAAAAATAGTAGATAAAACAATGGGTGAGGTGATAATAAAAATAAAGTATGAATTAACAAAATAAAAGGAGGAATAAAATGAGATTTACTTTAACCTTAGAATTAGAGAAAAGTAGTTTTCCTATTGATTATAGAAGTATAGTCTTAAGTTTTATAAAAAATGCAATATCAAAATGCAATGATGGAAAATATTATGATAGATTTTTTAAGGATACTAATCAAAAGGATTATTGCTTTTCAGTAATACTACCTAAATCAAGATTTACTAAAGATGAAATAAAGTTGGAAAATAATAAGTTAAAAATACTTTTTTCAACAGGAGATGCAGAAAAAACAGGATTAATTTTATTTAATGCTTTTATTTTGCAAAAGAATAAAACGTTTTCACTACCGAACAAAAATTCAATGATATTAAAAAGTATAACAAATCAAAAACAAGATTTAATAGTAAACTCAAGAGCTATATTTAAAACTACAATAGGTAGTGGTATATGTGTTAGAGAACATAATAGAGAAAATAATAGTGATAAGTATTATGTTTTTAGTGATGCTGATTTTAGAGAAAAATTAAACAATGTAATAAGTAATCAAGTGAGACAAGCTGGATTTAGTGAGGATGAAATTAATAAAATAAAAGTTAGTCCAATTCAATGCAAAAAGGTTGTTGTAAAGCATTACGGGAGATATATAGACATAACAACAGGTATGTTTGAAATTCAGGCAAATAATGAAATATTACAATATTTTTATGATCAAGGAATTGGTAGCAGAAAGTCAGCAGGTTTTGGAATGATAGATTTGATAACACAAGATCTACTATAAGAAAGGAGGTAAATATGAAAACAAATTTACAGAATAGCAATTATGATACTAAGTTAGAAGCATCTGATTGGAGAAGTTCTGCTAGTATATTAGGACTATTGCAATATTTTAACTATCATAATTTAAGCTATCATAAAGAAGAAGATTATATTTTATATAATAGTTCTGATATTAGAGAAGAAAAATATTTGGAATTTGTCGAAGATAAATATGGACAAGAGTTTCATCATAAAATTGTTGAAAATATACTTTCTAATGAAGAAATAACTAATGAACAGATAAAGATAGTTAATGATAAATTGGTAGCTAATACTATAATGAAAAAATGCTTTAATAAAATTAAATTTGAAAATAAAAATAAACAATATATATTAGATATCATTGAAGAAAATAGAGCTGATATTATAAGAGAAACATTTAGAAGTAAAAAAAATATGTATGCTAATTATGCTAATACAAACCAATTATTTAATGATTCACAAGAGTATTGTAGATTATTAGGATATTGTATTGATGTAGGTAAAAAAGGAAAATCGACAGGATATAATTTTGATAATAGCAAATTTATGGGAAATGATATGATAGAAATGGATTTTATTCCATTTGCTTTTGTAGGAAATAGAGAAGCATTCTTTATTAATGATAATTATACAATTGATAGGTTAAAAGTATCAAATGAAACATTTGAAAGAATAATAAGAAAAAATATAGATGAGAATAATGGCAAATTAGATACTAGACAAGCATTATTTAGAGGTATTGTGGAATCAATAGATTTTATACAAAGAGATGTTGAAATAATATTTAAGGATATAAACAAGGGGTATTTTGAAACATTGTACTTAAGAAAAGATAGTATTGACATATTTAAAGCACTAGATAGAGAAAAGATAGATTATAACTCATTTAATACTGCTTATAAGGTAAATGATAAATATTATAGAAATATTCAAAAAGAAGTAATGGAATGTATTATGAACAACATGGTGCTAGATAATTTAATAGAATTATGTTTAAAAGGAAATAGAAATTACTTAGCAACTCAACTTATAAAAACAAATATTTTAATAAGGGGAAATAAAGGTATGAAGGATAGGTTAAAAGGGGCTTATGCTTGCTCGAAAAAAGTAGCAGGCGCTTTAGAAAAAAATAAGATTGAAAGTTATAGACAAAAATTAACTAGTTCCATAATATTTAAAGATTACGATAGAGTATGTCAAATACTACTTCAATTGTCGAATTATTCAGGAGTAGAATTTGGATTTATTTATGACTTATTTGATGATTTTGAATCAAATAAAGATTTAGCATATACATTTATCAATGCGTTGTCAAAGAATACAAATAGTACAAATAGTAATGAAAATGAATAGGTAGGGGTGGAGAAATGAATAAAAAAGCGCTAACTTTAACAGTTGTAGCAAATATGACTTCAAATTATGGAGAAGGTTTAGGAAATATAGCAAGTGTGCAAAAGATATTTAAGAATAGAAAAGTATATACAATAAGAAGTAGAGAAAGTTTGAAAAATGCAATAATGGTTCAAAGTGGAATGTATGATGATTTACAAACAGATGTAAATGGAGCAACACAAAAGATGGTAAATAAAGAGCTAAATGCTTCTAATTGTAGAGCTCTTGAAGGTGGATATATGAGTACTAAGGGTACTACTAATATTAGAAAAAGTTCTTTTTACTTAACAGATGCTATTTCTTGTGAAAGCTTTGTAAATGAAACAAGATTTCATAATAATTTATATTTAGCTAATAATTATGCTAACGCAAATAAAATAAATTTACAAGAAAAAGCTGTAGAGGCAGGTCTAATGCCTTATCAATATGAATATGACAAATCTTTAAAGGTTTACAGTATAACTGTTGATTTAGAGATGATAGGGAAAGATGAAAATTTTGCAGGAGAAGACGGGTATAAAGAAGCTGATAATAATGAAAAAGCAGCAAGAGTAAATGCTATATTAGATGCTATAGAAAATTTAAGCTTAACAGTAAAGGGAAACCTAGATAATTCAGAGCCTGTATTTATTGTAGGTGGACTATCAGATAGAAAAACGCATTATTTTGAGAATGTAGTTAAGGTAGAAGAGGATAAGTTAGTAATATCACAAGATTTAAAAGGAAAAATTGGAAAAGGATATTATGTTGGTTTATTAGAAGGAAAAGCATTTCAAAATGAGAATGAAATAAAAAGAGAATTAGAGCCTAAATCGATTGTGGAATTTTTTGATATAGTTAGAAGTGAAGTAAATGCTTACTTTAATGCAGAATAATAGTAAGAGAAAGCAGGTAAATTATGAAAGCATTAAGAATAGTACTTACTCAAAGTAGTGCTAATTATAAAAGAGAAGAGACGTTAGATAATAAAATGACATATCCACTCCCTCCAATTTCAACTATTATAGGTGCAATTCATAATGCATGTAATTACAAAGAGTATCATCCAATGGATATAAGTGTACAAGGCAAGTTTGAGTCTATGCATAAAGAGCCGTACACAGATTATTGTTTTTTAAATTCAGTAATGGACGATAGAGGAATATTGGTTAAGATGAGAAATGAAATCCTTTTATCAACTGCCTTCGAAAAAGTGGCAAGTGCTAAAAAGTCACAAGGAAATAGTTTTAGAAAGGGAATCACTATACAGGTATACAATGAGCAATTGTTAAAAGAGTATAGAGATTTAAGAGATTTAAAGGATAAAATAGATATCTATAAAAAAGGTGAATTTAAAGAAAAATTAGATTTGATAAAAACTGAAAAATTAGAGTTATTAGCCAAAAAGAAAACGTTAGATAAAAAATCTAAAGAGTTTTTAGAGGTATCTGAAAAAGAAAAGGAAATTAAAGCTAGAGAAAAAGAAATGAAACAAAAGCAAAAAAATTATGAATTAGAAGAATATACTAAACCTATTTCAAAGTTTAGATCGTTAACAACATCATTAAAGTTTTATGAAATATTAAATAATATAGAACTTGTCATTCATGTAAGAACAGATGAAAAGACTTTAAAAGAAGTTGAAGAAAATATATATAATTTAAAATCTATAGGTAGAAGTGAAGATTTTGTAGATGTAAAAGAAGCTGAAATAGTAACCTTGATTGAAGACTATGAGGGAGAAGTTAGAAGTAATTACTCTGCATATTTAAGCTATGAAGATGTTAAAAATGAAAGAGTATGGTTTGATAATATAAGAAGTGGCATAGAGGTTAGTGGTACAAAATATTATTTAAACAAAAACTATGACATTATAGATGGTAAGAGACAATTTCAAAAAAGAAAGGTATTATATGCATCACAATACTATATAGAAGAAACTAGCGAAAATATATTTATAGATAAGGCTGATGAAAAAGAGTATATAGTAAATTTCATTTAATAATAAGCAGTAGGGAGTTCCTACTGCTTTATAATTAGGGGGTAAAATGGAAGAGAGATTTAAAATATTAGATATTAAAACTTTAGAGTTAATAGAGAATAAGTTAGCAAAGCCAGATAAAACTATAAAGCAGCATACAGAAGAATTATTAAAATGTTTAGATTTATTATTAGAACTTGGGTATATAAAAAAGGGTGAGATTTATAATTTAGTAGAAAAAGCTTGTATATATCATGATTTAGGAAAATTAAATGATGAATTTCAAAAAAGGGTAAAAAGTAAAACTTTAAAGTTTAATGAAGATAAAGAGGTTGTACATAATGTTCTATCTTTATATTTTATAGATAGCAAAATGTTTACTACTGAAGCTGATTATTTAAAAGTTGCTCATAGTGTTTTAAATCATCATAGCTATGGGAATGTTTTTGAAATTTTAAATGAAAAGGAAGAATTAATTAAAAGCTTAGTAAAAGATTTTAATATTTACAAAATCAAGAGGTCTATAAAAACAAAATTAGTAAAAAAAGAATTAATAAATAATCCTGAAACTATAAAAATAAAAGGATATCTTCATAAGTGTGACTATAGTGCAAGTGCTGGAAATGTAGCTGAGTATCCTAACAGTTTTTTAGAAGAAGCATTAAAAAATCTTTTAATTAAATGGAAAAAGGAAAATAACAATACAAAATGGAATGAGCTACAAAAGTTTGCTTTAGAAAATAAAAATGAGAATATTATAGCAATAGCTCAAACTGGTATGGGAAAAACAGAAGCTGGCTTTTTATGGATGGGGAATACTAAGGGATTTTTCGTATTACCAATAAGAACAGCTATAAATGCAATTTATGATAGAGCTAGAAAGAATATATTGAATAATGACAAGATTGAAGAGAAAATTGCAATATTACATTCAAGTTCATTAGAGTATTATCTTAGAAATATAAGTAATGATATGAGTGAAAATGAAGATATATTAAATTATCATACGATAGGTAGACAATTATCTATACCAATAAATATTACAACAATGGATCAAATTTTTGATTTTGTATTTAAATATCCAAGTTATGAACTTAAGTTAACTACATTAGGTTATTCAAAAATAGTTATAGATGAAATACAAGCTTATAGTGCAGATTTATTAGCATATTTGATTTATGGATTGGAAAAAGTTAATGAACAAGGTGGTAAAATAGCAATACTTACAGCTACTTTACCACCATTTATAAAAGATTTATTAAAAAAGAATATGGATTTTAAGGAAAATGAAAATGCTTTTACTAGTGATGTAATAAGACATAATTTAAAAGTAATAAATGAAAGAATAAGTTCAGATGATATTTATGAAAAGTATAATGAAAATAAAAAACTAAATAAAAATAATAAGGTATTAATTGTATGTAATACAATAAAAGAAGCTCAAAAAATTTATAATCAATTAAAGGGTAAAGTAGATGAAAAAGAATTAAATATATTGCATAGTAAATTTATAAGAAAGGAAAGACTTGAAAAAGAAGAGGATATTATAGAGTTTGGAAAAACTTATGATGAAGAAAAGAATATTGATAAGAAAAGTGGAATTTGGATATCTACATCAATAGTTGAGGCTAGTTTAGATATAGATTTTGATTATTTATTTACAGAGTTACAGGATTTAAATTCTTTATTTCAAAGATTGGGTAGATGCAATAGAAAGGGTAAAAAAGATTCAAAAGATTATAATTGTTATGTATATACCAAGATAGAAGAATCTAATTTAGTTGATGGAAAAAGAGGATTTATTGATAGATCGTTATTTAATTTGTCAAAGGAAGCAATAGAAGATTTAGATGGACAGCTATCTGAAAAGGAAAAGGTTAGTTTGATAGAAAAATATTTAACAACAGAAAATTTAAAAGATAGTGATTATATGAGGAAATATAATAAGGAATATGAATTTATAAATGATATTGAACCATATAAATTTCAGGTAAATGATGTGAATTTGAGAAACATTTTATCAGAAGAAATTATTCCAAGTCCTATATACGAAAAATATCTTAGTGATATAACTGAGTTAGAGAATAAATTAAAGGATAGGGAAATTAGTATCATTGAAAGGGTAAAATTAAAAGATAAAATAAAGCAATATACAGTTTCAGTTCATCCAATTGATGTTAAAAATTATGAGTTTGCAGTACAAAGTGGTAAGGCTATTCATTATAAAAAAGTTATGTTGAGTAATAATGTTAAAGATTATATAAAAGTTATTGAATGTGAATATGATGAAGTTGGGTATAAAAGGATGAGGTATGATAAGCAAACTAGAAATTCAGCTATATGGTAATAGTTTTTAGTACAAATATTATTTAAGTGTTAGTGAGAGGTTAATATGAAAAAAGATGTTACTGGTGTAATGATTTATTATTATGAGGTTTGCAAGCGAAAGTTATGGTATTTTTGTAATGAGATTCAAATGGAGCAAGGGAATGAAAGTGTTGCTATTGGAAAAGCAATAGATGAAGAAACTTATCAAAGAGATGAAAAACATATAAACATTGATAACATAATAAATATTGATTTTATACGTTCTAAAGGTGTTTTGCATGAGGTTAAAAAAAGTAAAAAAATTGAAGAGGCTAGTATATTTCAGGTTAAATATTATCTATATTTCTTAAAAAATAGAGGGGTAGATAATATAAAAGCTAAAATAGATTATCCATTACTTAAACAAAGCATTGAGGTAACTCTTACGGATGAAGATATAAGAGTTATTGAAAATATTTTATTGGATATACAAAAAATAATAAAAGATAGTAAGCCACCGGTATTAGATAAAAAAAGAATATGTAAGGCTTGTGCTTATTATGATTTGTGCTTTATATAAGGGGGTAAGGATTAATGAAAAGAAGCTATTACATTTATAATAATGGTACTTTAAAGAGAAAGGATAATTCAATTGCTTTTGTTGATGAATTTGGTGAGAGAAAATATATACCAATAGAAACTGTTAATGAGATATATGTAATGTCGGAAATGGACTTCAACACTAATTTAATAAATTATTTATCTCAATATGATGTAGTTATTCATTTTTTTAATTATTATAGTTTTTATACTGGAAGTTTTCAGCCAAAGGAAAAATTAGTATCTGGAAATCTGTTAGTTAATCAAGTGAATCATTATAGTGATAGCGATAAAAGGTTAGAAATAGCTAAAAGGTTTATAGATGGAGCAAGTTATAATATTTATAGAAATTTAAGGTATTACAATGGAAGAGGAAAAGATGTACAGGCATATATGGATAAGATAGAAGCCATAAGAAAACATATATACAGAAGTAATAGTATAAATGAATTGATGGGATATGAAGGAAATATACGTAAGGTATATTATGAAGCATGGAATATAATAATTGATCAAAATATTGATTTTAAAAAGAGAGTTAAGAATCCGCCAGATAATATGATAAATACTTTAATTTCTTTTGTAAATACGTTAATTTACACAAAGGTA
Source organism: Clostridium sp. RTP31139st1_H3_RTP31139_211217 (assembly GCF_040227035.1). Lineage (NCBI taxonomy): Bacteria > Bacillati > Bacillota > Clostridia > Eubacteriales > Clostridiaceae > Clostridium > Clostridium sp. RTP31139st1_H3_RTP31139_211217. Next base: position 182,498 of record NZ_JBCOAB010000001.1, on the reverse strand, counting down.
CTAGGTTCAATATATCACACTCAATTAAATCCAACAGTTAGTTATTTGCATGAACCAGGGGAAAGGAGATTTTCTTTAAGTTTAGATATTGCAGAAATATTTAAACCAATACTGGCAGATAGACTTATATTTTCTTTGTTGAATAAGAAGCAAATTACTGAAAAGAGTTTTACAAAGGAGTTAAATTATTTGCATTTAACAAAAGAAGCATCAAGAATTATAGTAGCTGAGTTAGATGAAAGGTTGCAAACTACAATAAAACATAAAGAGTTAAATAAAAGTGTATCGTATGAATATTTAATGAGATTAGAGTGCTATAAACTAATAAAGCATTTGTTAGGTGAAAAGGAATATGATCCATTTAAAATTTGGTGGTAAGGGGATTGAATAAATGTATGTTATACTAGTTTATGATATAAAAACAGATGATGGTGGTCAAAGGGTGTTAAATAGAACATTTAAAATATGTAAAAAATATTTATGTCATATACAAAACTCTGTTTTTGAAGGTGAGTTATCAGAAGCACAAATTGTCAAACTTAATTATGAATTAAAAAAGGTTGTAAGGGATGATAGAGATTCTATAATTCTATTTAAGAGTAGGAGCGATAGATGGTTGAGCAAGGAGATGTGGGGTAAAGATGATGATAAGACTAGTAATTTTATTTGATTGTCGACCACAGATAGTGTTAAAATATAGGGGGATAGACAAGAGTAGATAAATACTAGGTTATAAGATGAATATTGCTAATAGTTTGAGATTTTAAATATTGTTGATATGAAAATTTATTATAGGTAGACAAAAAGTAATGATATTGAATAGAAAAATCAGCTTATAAGAGTTGTCGGATTTAAGTAGTACCATATTGGAATGTAAATTCAAACCCCTTAGTACTTGGGAATAATTCTTTTCATTTAAGTAGTACCATATTGGAATGTAAATCTTGAAAAAGTTACCTCAAATTCCCCATTTCTTCTATATTTAAGTAGTACCATATTGGAATGTAAATACTCTGAATAAGTTTATAGATAGTAATTGCTATAAGAATTTAAGTAGTACCATATTGGAATGTAAATCATTATTATCATATTCGAACATTGTTGTTCCCTCGATTTAAGTAGTACCATATTGGAATGTAAATTTGTATATAGATAGGGTAGGGAACACTAAAACGGCTATTTAAGTAGTACCATATTGGAATGTAAATTTTATTGAAGTAGTAGGCTCAGGATATGCTTACGACATTTAAGTAGTACCATATTGGAATGTAAATAGTAAGGGAGCTACTGACGCCTGTAGAAATTTTGAGGATTTAAGTAGTACCATATTGGAATGTAAATTTATCCGGATTAAAAAGAGTTAATTGGGAAAAGAAATTTAAGTAGTACCATATTGGAATGTAAATAGAACTTCAGCACTTTTCTTAATTTCTTCTTTTAATATTTAAGTAGTACCATATTGGAATGTAAATTATGCTAGGTCTGTATTAGTATCACATCTATTAGGAGATTTAAGTAGTACCATATTGGAATGTAAATCTAATTTGAGTTACAGTGTAAGTGTTGTTATAAACATTTAAGTAGTACCATATTGGAATGTAAATATACAATCAGCAAAAGCAGTAACACCAAAAATACTCATTTAAGTAGTACCATATTGGAATGTAAATTCTACAAAGAATGAATTTATTAGTGTTTTAACAAATCATTTAAGTAGTACCATATTGGAATGTAAATCAGGAAATGACACATTATTTAATTTAATAAATAGCATTTAAGTAGTACCATATTGGAATGTAAATAATTTTTTATTAAGTTCTTCACATGCAGATTGTCTAATTTAAGTAGTACCATATTGGAATGTAAATTTATTAACATTTATAAATTGCATTTTTATTGAGTACATTTAAGTAGTACCATATTGGAATGTAAATTTCTTTCAATATCATTACTTTTATTTTCATATAATTATTTAAGTAGTACCATATTGGAATGTAAATCAAGGGGGAAGAGGGTAAAAAGTATTTAGAGTGATGATTTAAGTAGTACCATATTGGAATGTAAATTAAAAAAAATAAAATAATTGTTGCAATTGTTTCAAAATTTAAGTAGTACCATATTGGAATGTAAATGCTTTTAATTGAGTTTCTGGCATTTCTTCAGTATTAATTTAAGTAGTACCATATTGGAATGTAAATTTATTAATTTCAGCTACAGTTATTCTTTCCTCTATATTTAAGTAGTACCATATTGGAATGTAAATGAGGATTATTTTGATCCTTTTAATACTTTCATTCATAGATTTAAGTAGTACCATATTGGAATGTAAATATCTAAGTCCTCTCTATTAGCTTGTTGAACTACTAATTTAAGTAGTACCATATTGGAATGTAAATATGGAAATTATAAATAAACAAACAAATACTATAGATGATTTAAGTAGTACCATATTGGAATGTAAATAATTCATTTATATATGCTTCTAGTAAACTATCATCATTTAAGTAGTACCATATTGGAATGTAAATTAGCAAGTGAAGAAAAAACATTAGATGGTATTTCTCCATTTAAGTAGTACCATATTGGAATGTAAATCATATAACTCTATATACTCCATTTGCATTTACTGTAATTTAAGTAGTACCATATTGGAATGTAAATTAATTTGTTACCTCTTTCACTTAAATATATTTTGTATATTTAAGTAGTACCATATTGGAATGTAAATCTACCACAACCTAATAACATTTGTTTGCTATTTTCGATTTAAGTAGTACCATATTGGAATGTAAATTCTTTAAATTGATTATGCCAATTTACAATATTAGCTATTTAAGTAGTACCATATTGGAATGTAAATGCAGACGCTGAGGAGCTAGCTTATAAAGTTATTGAGGATTTAAGTAGTACCATATTGGAATGTAAATACTTGAAGCCCATCAATTTTATTATTTGCATTATTTGATTTAAGTAGTACCATATTGGAATGTAAATTCTTTTAAGGTACTCTCTATCTTCCAATCCTTTAACTATTTAAGTAGTACCATATTGGAATGTAAATGTAGTTTCTTGTGACAAAGAAATCAAGAGATATACTATTTAAGTAGTACCATATTGGAATGTAAATCAATTAAAGATGATATTGCAGAAGCCAATATATCTGAATTTAAGTAG